>JAYVRQ010000417.1:0-17886 GCA_043776145.1 Chthoniobacteraceae bacterium | reverse complement strand
ACCGGGCCATGAACATTCAAAACGCGCTGGCCGACCGGCAGGCCATCTTCAAGGGAGACTGCGCCACCTGCCATGTGGACAAAGGCGTGGGTAAGATGGGTGCGGAGTTATACGCGGCATCGTGCGGCATCTGTCACGAAGCCGAACACCGCGCCGCGATGGTGCCGGACTTGAAGGTGCCGCGCAGTCCGCGCGACCTCGCCTTCTGGCAGCAGTGGATCGCCGAAGGCAAGCCCGGCACGCTCATGCCCGCCTTCGCCGCCGCGCACGGCGGCCCGTTGACGCAGGAGCAGGCGGATTCCCTGACGGTCTATCTCTATCAATTCTTTCCCAGAAACCCGCCGGCCGCAGTCATCCTGACGCCGGTCCCCACCGTGACCAACCCATCGAAACCAGAGGTTGCCCATGAAAATGCGCCCATCCCCACGCTGCAGTAAGATGACCGGGGCGGCGATGCTCCTGCCAGCGGGTGGGATGGAAAGCCGGGACGCCTGGAGAAGCCGGGGCGTGGAGGCAGGCGGGACGCCCGCGATACGGCAGGCGGGGCGCCCGCGCTACCAGCGGCGCGGACGCCGCCGAACCGTAGCGCGGGCCTCCGGCCTGCCGTATCGCGGGCGTCCCGCCTGCCTCCGCTCCACGCCGCTGCACGGCGTCCCCACTTTCAAATCAGACCCTTCCCTGCGATTCCGCCAGCCCTTTTCCCCAATCCAATGACCCCATGAAAACACCAACCTTCAACCGCACCCTGGCAGCCGCAATCCTGGCCCTGCTCCTCGTGGTGTCGCATTGCGCATACGGACTTTCGTTTGCGGTTACGACAACCGTAGATCCCGATCCCATCAACCTCTGTACGCGCACGACATTCACCACCTCGTTCAACGTGACAGGTGCCGAGATCAGCACTCCCTATGTCTTTTACCAACAGCTTCCACCTGGATGCACCGTCTCTCCATGCGTTCCCAATCCCCCAGACTACCAGACCATCGTCGATAACATCACCCATGTTGTCACCATCGAATACACCCTCTTTCCATCACAGGCGGACCAAGTCATCGACTATTGTTTTTACCTTACTGTTCCCTGCAATTTGGGCCATTCCCTTCCCGTTACCTATCCTTCTGGCACGTTCACGGTCAACGGAAATGAATATACGCAGACCGCTTTTCCTCTGGCGGGCACTACCACCACCTTTCAAATAGTCAGACCCCGCATGGTCTTCACGAACTTCGTGGATGACAAAGGCGTAACCGTGGATGCCGTGCATGAATGTGTCAAATACCAGGAGAATGGAGAAATCGTTAAGAAGGAAATCTTACCTGGCCAGCCGATTGACTATTATCCGCCGCCGACTCCGAAGTATGTCATCTCACCCACTCTGCACAACCGGCAGTATGATCTCGTGGTTACGGATGGGAGGGTTGAATCACTGGTCTTCAACTATTCGCCCGCGGCGAATATCTGCCCACCGACCCTGCAAACGGCATTTCGATTTCAGGGCTTCCACAATGGCGTTGCGGTGCCAAGCGGAACGGTTATCACGAAACCGTACGCGGCCAATCTTTTCCCATATACCTTCGACCAAGCAACGGTAGCCATGCTCTTCCACGCGTCGTTTGGTTACCAAATGGTCGATGGCGACAGCATTCGGGTCATTGAGACATTCACGATCTGCGGGTGTGCGAGGGCCGATGATCCTCCGACCCTCTACAGCATCAAATGGAACCACTGCACGGGAACGGGCTGTGATGACACGGCAACGCTGGAGCGGCACACGGATGTCTGGCCGGCTTCTGGCGGCATTTCACCGGGCATCTCGTTCAAACATCCAGGGACGCAGACCAATGAGCCACTGGACTTCTGCGGCGCATACGCTTCCGACATCGTGGTCAGCTTCACGAATTCCTCGCCAAACGTCAGCCATACCAATCCCGGCTTCCCCTGTGGAAGCGATGGCGCTCCCGGCTCCGCGCGGAAGACGCTCAAAACGATTTGTTTCCCGTTCAAGCAGGATTGCTTTGCCGGTTCCACCGTCGGTGGCGAGTTCCCGGCGGGGAGCATCTGCGTGGAAGGAACCGGCGTCACGAATGCCGTCCCGCTCTCGAGTTTTCCAACGGGATTCTATACTTACGGAGGGCAGAATGGACTTCCGTTTCATAATCCTCCGATTCCTCCCTACCATGTCTGCCTGGATTTCACGCTGTTGCACAATCCGATCGGCCAGCTCGCGGATGCCGACGGCCCGCTGAGGAAGGATCTCATTGCCAGCACGGGCATCTACAATCAAATCAATGACGGGGTAACGATCTCGATTCGGTTCAAGGGTGCGATCTTCGATTGTGAGAATGCCCGCTTTTACCCGGACTCCACGGCGAACCCCGGTTTCCAATGGAATGACTATCCGAAGCCGGCGACAGGATACATGTTCTTTGGCGATGGGGACGACAGGTTCGACATCACCTATTGCGACATGTGCGGCGGGCTGGTGGAGTCGCCGATTGATTACGGGAATTTCCATTACGATTTTCCAGTGGAGATCACATCCCAGGCAAAAAACACTACGCAAAATCAGAATCCCTCGCGGTACGGCTGGATGGACATGCTTCCCGGCGATACCGCAACCATCGACTTTTCGTATTGCTACAAGGGCGGGAATCCCAATGCCTCGCCGTTTGCCTTCGGGCCTCCAAACGCGCCGGGCCAGCTTTACTTTGATTGCAAGCCCGTGGGGTATCGGGTGGAACTGCGAATTCCCAGCGCCTATGCCTTGGAGGAGGCCACCTACTATGTCGACCATCGTTATGGCCCGTCCGAAGACGGCAAAGGAAAGGGAATCCTTCTGGCTGCGAATGGAACCTCGGACTATACGCACGATCCCGCCCTCTCCAACACATTCGGAGGGATCCAGATTATCGACGGTGTGGAGTTCAGGGTGTACACCTTCTGGGTTCCGCAAAACATCCAGACAGCCGCAATCGAAAAGACCGGGCATATCGAAGCGAACGTGCATCTAACCAATTGTCCCGATCCCAATTCGCCGCAGGCCCACGGCGGGCTGGATGTCTTTACCGCAAAGGTCCAGGCCGTCTGCGGCAACTGCAATGAGAATGATTGTCTCGATACCATCGCCATCATCAGCGCGGCGCTTTCCAAGCATTGCCTCGGGGATTGCCCGCCCTCCGATGCGCTGCACAATACGACATCTTTCACCCATGCCCGAAAGACGTTGGGTTTCGAGCCGGGCACGACGATAACCGTCACTCCCGGAGAAAACATCGAGGCGAACAATGTGTATCCCTGCCATCTGCTGGCATTCGATTCCACAGGAACCTACACACCCACAGCGCCCAATCCAAATGCCGTGATGGCTTTCCGTCTGGCCTACCGGCCAGTGCCCAATCCACCGGATGTCGTTGATTTCCAGTTCTTCGAGTTTGAGTCGGCTGGCAGCACGGTGACATGTACGAAGGTCAGCAATGGCAACACGTACACCTATACGATCAATCCTCTGACCGATTTGGCGAATGCGTACAATGCGACCACGGGCCTTGGCTGGAATTTTGCAAAGGATACCTCGCCGGATGTCGCGGCGGAGGGTCTTGTTTGCACCCTGTACGTGAACTTCAAAGACAACACAACGGCCAATCAAGCTTTCCTCAATGCGATCAAGGGTGGCGATGAATTGACTTTGCAGGCGCATATCGTCGTGAAGATCAAACCGATCAGAACAGTTGAGGGCCTGTTGACATTTTTACCGGGGAATTACCCGCAATTGGTCAAAGGCCAGTGGTGGGGCGCTCCCGATGCCAGGCCGGATCATAATAAGGACGGTTCGTCCAGTTGCGACCCATACTGGACGCCGGTGCATGTGCTGGGGGTCGAGTGCCTGCCTTACGTCAATTCCGTCGGTTCGGCTTCAGACCTGGTATGTGGCAGGGCGGTGGAGTTTGGGATCAATTTTGCCGGCGGCTTGCAGGGAATTCAGGAATTTCGCAATGAAGAGATGCCGCAATGCTTCTGGCCTGCGACGGTCACGATGACCCTGTCGCCTGCGCTTCATTTGGACCCCGCCAGACCTCCCACCTTTACCATCCTCGATTCCGGGAATGGCCTGGACAATGGCTTTCCACAGCCGCTCCCTGCGGACAAAGGATTTGCCGCCCTCTTCACTGTCGCGGGCAACGTCGTCACATTCACTGGCTATAGTGACGGCACCAACAAGCCCGGGCCACTGCCTCCGGCAGAGCTCACGAAGGATGGCCGACGAAGGGGATTGCACACGTATGTCCACCTTCTCAACGACTGCCCGGACGCACAGAACATCTCGCTCAACTGGCCCTATGTCTTGAATACTTTCGCGGACGTTTCGTGCCCGACGTGCCGGTTGCCGGCTAATCCGAACCCGCGCACGGACACTCTCCCTGCGGTGTCTCCCCAGCCGGTCATGGATATGACTTTCGATGCGGGGCAGTCGGTGCTTTATACGAATCCGGGGAGCTTCGCGGGGATCACGCTGACGTACAACCCTTACGACAAAGCCCACCCGAATGCACCGAAGCTGCCGGGAAGCACGCTGGGTGGCGCGTGGATCAAGATCACGCCGCCGCTAGGGGTGACGGTGGGCTCGATCTGCGTGAACCCTGCGCTGAACAATACGCCAATCACCGGCGTCAATGGCTTTTTCGAGGTTGGGATGCTCCCGCAGGGGGATGATTGGGCCGCTCATATCGTGCTGAAGGACGTGGATTTCGGCACCTGTGTTCCCGGACAGTCTTACTGCTTCACGGTGGCCTATGGATATTTCTGCGGCGGGCCGACGCTGAGCGACGCGGATGCCTTAAATAGCTGCATTCAGCCCGTGCCGACGTATTCCTTTTGCGTGAGGCTGGCGGAATCGGACCTGACGATGGAGGTGACGCCTCCCGTGAATACCACCGGGAATGCCTGCGCTCCCTTCCAATACACCGTCCACTTATCCAGCACCAAATATGGGACGGTGAATGATCCAAAGGTGGTCGTGACCCTGCCAGCGGGGATGGCGGTGGTGGATGCGCAATATCAGATCGTGCCGAACGGGCTTCTGACACCTTTCCCGTCAGGCACGGTGACGACCAACGGTAATGTGGTCACATTGAACGTGGATAAAGCGGCTTACAATGACATGGGAATGCCGGGGATCTCTTATGTGGATGTGGTGATCACGGTCAATGGGAGTTGCGGACTCCCCGGCGACAAGGCTCTCCTGTTCAGCAGTGCGGGGTTGGATCTTTGCGGATCGCATCTCGACAGCGTGGCACCCCAGGAAACGCTGAAAATCGAAGCGGGTGGCAATAACCGTCTGCCAATGATCGTCCCCTGCCCACTCGTGAATTTGAGCTGCACCGACTCGACCGCCCCGGAGGCCACGGGCTACCCGTTCTATTTCGATGCGTGCGGCCAACTCAAGGCGGGCAACAGCAGCATCTTCCCTCCGCCCACGGATGTGATCGATGGCTGCCGCATCTTCCGGACGTGGAGCGCGACGATCTGCGGTACCCCGATCACTTGCACCCAGATTCTGGCCTTTCCATCGGACACCATGATACCTGTGATCAACAAGTGCCCGGCCAAGCGAGTCCTGACGCGCAACACCCTGTGCAAAGGGATCATGCCGGACATGACTTCCGATGTGGACGCCGAGGATAACTGCCGGGTGGCCAGCATCGTGCAGAGTATTCCGAAGGACACCGCACTCGATCCGGGTATTTATGAGGTAATCATTACCGTGACGGACGAGTGCGGCAATCAGAAGACTTGCAGCACCGAGGTCACGGTTCCGTCCGGAATTACCTTCTCCACCACCTGCCCACCCAATCTGAGGGTGCCTTGCGATGGGACGGATAGCGCGGTGGTGAGTTGGACTCCCCCGACAGCCGCCGAGCCGCAGTGCTGCCCTGGGCCAGTGACGAGGACTTCCGACCACCAACCGGGCGACACATTCCCGATCGGCGTGACGCCCGTGACCTACACGTTCACGGATGCCTGCGGGACGACGACCGTCTGCACGTTCACGGTGACGGTGTACGGGCATGGCCCTGGGCAGTGGACCTGGGCGAGGAGAGGGAGCGGGAGTGGAGCGGATTCCGGGAGGGCGGTGGCGGTGGCTCCGCAGGGCAATGTGTTTGTGACGGGTTCGTTCACCGGCGCGATGGACTTTCCAGGCTCTGCGGTCCCGCCGCTCGCGGCCAAGGCAGGCAACACAGACAGGGACATCTTTGTGGCCATGTATAACTCGAATGGCATCGCGCAGTGGGCGGTGCGCGCAGGGGGGCCAGGCGACGATGCCGCCGGTTTCAATTCCAACGGCGGTGGCGTGAGCGTCGATGCCGCGGGCAATGCCTATGTCACCGGACGGTTCCGGGGTGTGGCAACGTTTGACAGTTACCTCAAGGGGACCGCCTTTACCATGACCTCGGCGGGCGGGGACGACATCTTCATCGCCAAGTACAATCCCGGCGGCGAATGCCTCTGGGTGCGGATCGCAGGCTTGACGGGCGACGACTACGGAGCGGGCATCGCGTGGACGGACAAGGACGGGGGCAAGGTTTTCGTGACGGGAGGCTGGGGACCGGGCTCGGGATCGTCGCCCGGCATCCAGGCCTTTGTGCTAACGGTCACTGCGGCGGGCAACTTTGGTCCGATGACCTTAAGCGCGCCCACGGCTCTGAACGATCCCGCACAAGGGGCCAAAGGGCGGGCGATCGCGGTGGACAACCACGGCGATCCCTACGTGACCGGCATTTATTCCGGAGCCACGACCTTTTGCGGCACCGAGGATTTGCCGACGGGGCCCGGCCGCATGTTTGTGGTGAAATTCGATGGCGCGACGCTGGGCCAATGTCTGGCCACCCATGCCGGCCACACTCTCGACACCCCGGCCAGCGGTTCGTCGGATGGGTTTGGCATTGCGGTTTCCACCGATCCGTCCGGCACGGATAATTACTTCTGCCATGTCACCGGGAATTTCTACGGTCATGGGACGGTGCATGGCATCGCTAACTTCGGCGACGATGGCACGGGCAAGGCCGTCGCGGTGGAGGATATGAAGACGACGCCGGCCAATCAGGACCAGATTGGCGATTTCCTGATCGCGAAGCTGCATTTCCATGCCCTGAATACAGTCAGGCCCGTGTGGGTGGTCAATGGTGGCGATAGCTATACCAGCTCCGCCGACCTGTTATCGGAGGATGAGACCCGCAGTCTGGCGCTCGATGTGGAGGGCAATGTGTATG
Source organism: Chthoniobacteraceae bacterium (assembly GCA_043776145.1). Lineage (GTDB taxonomy): Bacteria > Verrucomicrobiota > Verrucomicrobiia > Chthoniobacterales > Chthoniobacteraceae > JANLQB01. Next base: position 10,618 of record JAYVRQ010000417.1, on the reverse strand, counting down.
TGACCGGCTTCCGCCATCCCAATGCGCTGAATCCCTTTGTGAACGAGGGGCCGACGGTGCTGGTGGCCAAATTCTGGGGCATCAACGGGGGGCTGAGCTGGGTGCGCAACGCGACCGATGAACCGGCCGGCACGCCGGAAGACCTGGGCTGGGGCATCGCGGTGGATGGCGCGGGCTGTGTCTATGTCACGGGGGATTTTACCGAAAAACTGGACTTTCCCCCGGTGAACCAGCCGGTGGCCTCGCTCACCTCGGCGGGTGCGCGCGATATGTTTGTGGGCAAGATGTGTCCGCCATGCGCGTGCGAGACGGCGGTCGTGGTCAATTGCCCTGAAGAATCCAAGACGGTGGAATGCAATAAGAAGGGTGTGGGGGAGGTAATGTCGGGCTACCGGATCTTGCATCACTTCGCGGACCCGCAAGGGATCACCGGCGACGGGGAGTTACCTCTCAGCGAGTTGATCGAGGACAAGGTCAGCGACGGGGTGTTTTACGGAACTACGAATCTAGGTGGAAATGGGTATGGGACGGTCTTCCGGGTGGAAGACGACGGTTCCGGCTACTTCGTGCGGCACAGCTTCAATCAAAGCGGCCAGGGGTGGAGCCCAGTGGCCGGTGTCACCGAGGGTAGCGATCACATCCTCCGCGGCACGACGCAGGCTGGCGGCAGCGGGCTGGGCACTGTCTTTCGGATGGAAAAGAGCGGCAATAACTACACGAGGATGCATAGTTTCGTCACCGCCGATGGCACTGCTCCGCTGGGCCGTCTGGTGGAAGGCACGAACGGCGATTTCTACGGGACCACACAGGGAGGCGGCATCCAAAACCCCGGCAGAGGGACGGTCTTCCAAATTGCCAGACTTCCAGTTAACCTCGTCTATGCGTACACGGTTCTGCACAGTTCTGCGGACCCGGCCTTTGCTCCCGACGGGCAGTCGCTGAGGGCGGGTCTGGTGAGTGACGGCGCCGGAGGGCTTTACGGAGTGGCATCCAGAGGCGGCACCGGCCCCGGCCAAAATGGGTCGGGAACGGTGTTTAGGCTGAACGAGAGTGGCGGTGGCTATCAGACGATGCTCAGCTTTCCCGGCTTTACCGGTGGTAATTGGCCGGAAGCACAGTTGGCGCTCGGCTCCGATGGAGCCTTCTACGGAACGACGTCCGCAGGCGGTACCGGTAGCAACGGGACCGTGTTCAGGATGACGAAGAACGGCGTGCGCACGACGCTCTGGAGATTCACGCAGAATAACACGAACGACGGCAAGGTTCCGAACGGCGCCCTCTGCCTGGCCAGCGATGGCAGGTTCTATGGCACGACGCGGCTCGGCGGCGCTTATGGCAATGGAACGCTCTTCAGTTTTTTCTATGCTGGCACCAGCAACATTCACTACAAGGTGGAGCGCGATTTCGGCGACCCCAACACCGTGTCCGACGGGGCAAGGCCATATGCCGGGGTGATCCAGGGCCGGGATGGCAGGCTGTATGGCACGACAAGACAAGGCGGCAGTGGCGGAAGGGGGACGGTCTTCACGCTGCCGGTGCCTTGTGAAGACTGGCCTTTCGATCCGCCGACGGTGGTGGATGCCTGCTGCGGCGGCACGGGTGTGACCATCCGCGTGGTGGGCACCGAAGAGATCAGTGGCGGCTGCCCTAAGATCTGTAAACGCACTTGGGAGGTGACAGACTGCTTTCCCAATCATCCGCCAGTGCTCTGCAGCCAGACGATCACCGCGGAGGATCACACGCCGCCCGCGGTGACGACGCCGGTGGGAAGCCTGAATCGGAATCTGGACTGTAGTAACGCGGACGGCCTCGCGGCCGCGCTGTTGCTGGCACCGGAGGCGACGGACTACTGCTCGATCCCCACCGTCAGTCCAATCTTCGATCAGAGTGTGCCGATAGTTACTCCGACCAATCCCGGTTGCGCCAACTCCTATGTGCGGACGCGGAAGTGGAAGTTCACCGACGGTTGCAACAACATGAGCGCCGACTTTGTGCAGACAATCACGGTGCAGGATAACACGGGGCCGGAGATTATGAATGTGCCGCTGGATATTGGGCCGGTCGATTGCGCCAATGTGCCGGGGCAGGCACCGCTGCCGGCGGTCGATGCGTGTGACGGCCCGCTACTGATAGCGGTGCCAAACCCGGATCAGTGGCAGATGGATGTGGCGCTCAACTGTTTTATAAGGCGGACGTGGACGGCAACCGATCGGTGCGGCAACCGCACGACCGCGATCCAGATCATCCGCTTGCTGAACACCACGCCACCGCCGGGCATCACCTGTCCCACGATCGCCCCGATCACTTCGTGCGAGAAGAAGGTTCTCGTGACTTATGCTCCGGCAACCGTGACGGCCACTTGCATCCCCATTGCCTCGGTGACTTACACCTGCCCGAGCGGTCCGTGCCCGAGCCCTTCGCTGTTCCCGCAGGGCACCACCACCGTGACCTGCAGAGCGACGGATGCCTGCGGCCACTACTCCGAATGCACCTTCAATGTGATAGTGAACACCCCAGCCGGCGGCTGCCCAAAAATGAAAATCACGAGCCTCGGCACCCAGGGGAAGGTCGAGTGGGACGAGCCGGGAAGCACGTTGGAAACGACGAATGATCTGAACGGCCTGTGGATCTCCAGGCCCAACGAGGTTAGTCCCTTCTTCTTCGACCTCACCAACCCGCTTGTGCCGCAGCAGTATTTCCGTTTGAGACTGCCGAGCGGGCCATAGGCCGAACCTGCGATGAAAGAGAAACCATCCACGGCGGAAGGAATGTGCTCGTTCCAACCTCCGCGTTGGAAGTGGTGCCAGCGCAGCTTCAATTCCAGCCCGAATGTCCCGAAGATTCCCGCCGCGCCGGGATTGACGGCGGAGCCGCTTCGCCTTTCGATTCCCGCCATGCGCAAGACCGTCCCACTCCTCGCCGCCCTGCTGCTTCCCACCGCCGCGCTTTTCGCGCTGGACGATCCTCCCGGCTTCCTCGTGCAGCCGGGCGATGGCCTGTCGCCCGCCGAGACTGCGGCGGGGATGAAGGTGCCCGAGGGTTTCTCCGTGAAGGTCTTTGCCGCCGAGCCGGACATCGTGCAGCCGATCGCGTTTGCCATCGACGATCGCGGGCGGCTTTGGGTTTGTGAAAATCTTTCCTACCCGGATTGGAAGCCGGAGGGGAACGATCGCATCGTGATTCTCGAAGACACGGATGGCGACGGGAAGTTCGACAAGAAGACGCTTTTTTACGACAAGCTGAATAATGTCTCGGCGATCGAAGTGGGCTTTGGCGGCGTATGGGTCGGCTCGAATCCGCACCTGCTTTTCATCCCGGACAAAAACGGCGACGACGCGCCCGATGCCGCGCCGGAAGTGGTGCTCGATGGCTGGGCGCACGATGACATGCACGAGATTTTCAACTCGTTCGCGTGGGGGCCGGATGGGTGGCTTTACGGAACGCAGGGCGTCTTTACTTACTCGAAAGTCGGCAAGCCGGGCACGCCTGACAATGAGCGCGTGCCGTTCAATGCGGGCGTGTGGCGGCTGCATCCGCAGACGCGGAAGTTCGAGGCGTTCGCGCATGGCACGAGCAATCCGTGGGGCGTGGATTGGAATGATTACGGGCAGTGTTTCATCACCGCGTGCGTCATTCCGCATCTCTATCACATCGCGCAGGGCGGGCTGTATCAGCGGCAGGCGGGGAAGCATTTTAACGAGAATGCCTACGATGACATCAAGACGATCGCGCGGCACCGGCACTGGGGCGGCGCGGATTGGGCGGCGGGCTCGCGCTCGCAGGCGGCCTCGACGGATGAGGCCGGCGGGGGACACGCCCACGCGGGGGCGATGGTGTATCTCGGCGACTCATGGCCGGCGAAGTATCGGAACACGATTTTCATGAACAACATTCACGGGAACCGCATCAACAACGATTCGCTGATTCAAGATGGCAGCGGCTACAGCGGGGACCGTCTGCCGGATTTCATGGTGAGCACAGACAAGTGGTACCGCGGCCTCGGGATCAAATACGGGCCGGATGGGAGCGCGTTTGTGAGCGATTGGTACGACGCGCGGGCGTGTCATCAGCAGAAGCCGCACGACCGGCGGAACGGGCGCATTTACAAGATCGTGTATCAGGACGCGCGGCAGTCGCCCGTCGATCTCGCGAAGCTGAGCGACGCGGAACTCGTGAAGCTGCAACTGCACGCGAACGACTGGTTCGTGCGCCACGCGCGTCGCATTCTGCAGGAGCGCGGGGGGAACCCGGAGACGCAGCGCGCGCTGGGCGGGATGGTCGCCGATGCGAAGCTCACCGTGCCGCAGCGCCTGCGCGCGCTCTGGGCGCTGCATGTCGCGGGCGGTTTCGACGAGGCTTTCGCAAAGACGCTCCTCGCCGGGAAAGAGCCGTGGCTGCGCGCGTGGGCGGTGCAGCTGCTCTGCGAAAAGTCCGCGCCTTCCGACGACACGCTGAAAGACTTCGCGCGCATCGCGCGCATCGGCGACTCACCGCTCGTCCGTCTCTATCTCGCCTCCGCGCTGCAACGCCTCCCCGTCGAGAAACGCTGGGACATCGCCGCGGGGCTGATGGCGCATCCCGAAGATCAGACCGATCCGAATCTCACCCTGATGATCTGGTACGGACTCGAACCCGTGATCCCATCCGACCAGGCGCGCGCCGCTTCGCTGCTCGCGGGGGCGAAGGCTCCGAAGCTCCAGGAATACATCGCGCGGCGCATGGCATCGATCCTCGCCAAGCCGAAGAAATAAAGAAGTCGCCTTCCGTGATATTCGCCGGGATTTCGACGACTGGTACTCGCTAACAGCGGCTTTGGAAGGTCATCGACTTCGGCGTGGCGAAGGCGACGCAGGGGCGGCTCACGGATGGGACGTTCTTCACGCAGTTCGAGCAGATGATCGGGACGCCGCTCTACATGAGTCCCGAGCAGGCGGAACTTACCTCGCTCGACATCGACACGCGCAGCGACATCTACAGCCTCGGCGTGCTGCTCTACGAATTGCTCACCGGCCGCACGCCGATCGACACGGCGACGATGGCCTGCGCGGGCCTGGATGAAATCCGGCGGATCATCCGCGAGGTCGATCCGCCGCGCCCGTCGGCGCGCGTGAAAACGCTCGACGGCAACGAACTCACGACCGCCGCGCAGCGCCGCCACACCGAGGGCGCGAAGCTGCCCGGAGCCTTGCGCGGCGATCTCGATTGGATCGTGATGAAGTGCCTCGAAAAAGATCGCAAGCGCCGCTACGACACGGCCAACGGCCTCGCCACCGATCTGAAGCGGCACCTCGCGAATGAGATCGTCCTCGCCCGTCCCCCCACCGCGAGCTACCTCCTCGGCAAGCTCGTCCGCCGCCACAAACTCGCCTTCGCCGCGAGCGCGGCCATCGCGGCCTCACTGCTCATCGGCATCGCGGCGAGTCTCTGGCAGGCCGCGCGGGCGAGCAGCGAGGCGACGCGGGCGCTGGCCGCGGAGCAGCGCGCGGTGGCGGCGCTCGATGAACTGCGCGCCAGCGCCCCGGCCTTTGCCGCGCAGGCGCGCGCGCTGGTGAGCAAGGGCGCTCGAAAAACTCGACTACGCGATCAAACTCCGCCCCGACGCGACGGATTATCTCCTGGCCAAAGCCGACCTGCTCCAATGCCATCTTTCCTCGTTGCAGGGTCTGCCCATCGAAAGCCTCGATCTCTTCGAGTGCAAAGTCTCCGATCTCGCGCTGCTCCGCGATTCCCCGCTGCGCATCCTCACTCTGCACCACTCTGCGGTGGGCGAACTCAAACCGCTCGCCTGTCTGCGGCTGGAATCTCTCGATTGCACGGGCATCCCCGCGACCGATTTTAGCGCGCTCTCCGGGATGCCGTTGAAAACGCTGAACCTCCAGGCCACGCGCGTCGGCGAGTTGTCGTTCCTGCGCAAAATGCCGCTCGAAATCCTCAACCTGCACGGCTGCCTGCTGGCGCGAGGTTTTCAAGCTGTGGCGAAATTGCCGGCGCTCGAATCCTTGACTCTGCCCGAGATGGTCTGGAATTGGTCGGGGGAAGAAATCGAAGCGATCTCCACCCTCCGTCAGCATCCCCGCTTGCGGCACATCCAAATGGGAGTTCGTATGAACCGGGAAGTGTCCTCCGAATCGGCGGAGAAATTTTGGAAGAATTGGGATGCCGACACGGAGGCGGTCCTCGCGCTGCGGCGAGCGGGAGTGAAGTTTTCCGTGGTGAGCCTGAATGACGACGGTCTGGCTCTGACAGTGGACGATCCCGCTTTTTCCGATCTCTCGATTTTTCACAAAGCGAGATTTGCGCGTCTCTATCTCGACGGGACGAATGTGCGCGATCTCACCCCGCTGGCTGGGCAGCCTTTGAAAATCATCAGCCTGAAACGGACTCCCGTGACCGACCTTTCGCCGCTCGCGAATTTCCCGCTCGAAGAACTCGCGATCAAGGAAATGGCAGTGGCCGATCTCTCGTTCCTGCGCCGCCCACCGTTGTGCAATTCCCTCGAAAAACTCTTTCTCGACAACCTCACGCCCACCGACTTCTCGCCGGTCGCGGCGTGCAAGAAATTGCGGGTTCTTTCCCAGTATAAATCGGCGGTGACCGATCTCGAGCCACTGCGCGGCCTGCCTCTCCGCGAACTCTATCTCGCGTCCACGCCGGTGAAGGACTTCTCCGTCCTCGCCGGGATGCCGCTCGAACGCCTTTTCATCGACCTGACGCCGGCCACGGACCTCACGCCGCTGCTGACGCTTACCTCGCTGAAGGAAGTGATTTTGCCCGAGCAGGCGGAGGACATCGCCGTGTTGCGCAAGCTGCCGAATCTGCAACGCGTCTTCTTCTACTACGACGCCAAGATTGGCGGCCCGTCCATGACGGCGGCGGAATTCTGGGCCGATTTTCCGCCGAAGAAGCCATGAGCGACGTGACGCGGCTGCTCGACGCGATTCGGAGCGGCGATCCGCGCGCCGCGGATGAACTGCTCTCGCTCGTCTATGCCGAGCTGCGCCAGCTCGCGCGGGCGAAGATGGCCCGCGAGCAGCCGGGGCACACGCTCCAGCCCACCGCGCTCGTGCATGAAGCGTGGCTGCGCTTCGGCGGACAATGTTTTGAAAACCGCGCGCACTTTTTCGGCACCGCCGCCGAGGCCATGCGCCGCATCCTCGTGGAAGCCGCGCGGCGCAAACACGCGGCGCGGCGCGGGAGCGGACAGGCCGCGCTGGATGTGGATGAAATTGAAATCGCCGCGCCCGCGCCGGACGACGAATTGCTCGCCCTCGATGAAGCCCTCGAACGTCTCGCCGCGCACGATGCGCAGAAGGCAGAACTCGTGAAACTGCGCTACTTCGCCGGCCTGAGCATTGAGGAAACGGCGACCGCGCTCGGCATCGGCGAACGCACCGCGAAACGGCACTGGGCCTACGCCCGCGCCTGGCTGCTCGATGCAATGCGGGCAGGCTGAGCGAATTATTTTTTGCGATGCGTGGCCCTTTTCGCGGCGGGATTGCGCATGGGCGGGTATGAAAACTTTCGTCCTCCGCCTCGCCCTCACCGCCATCCTTTTCACCGACGCACTCCGCGCGCAGGTGCAGGTGCCAACGCTGCTCAATTACCAGGGCCGCGTCGCCGTCGATGCGGTGAACTTCGACGGCACCGGGCTTTTCAAATTCGCGCTCGTGAACCAAGCCGGCGACACGACTTTTTGGAGCAACGACGGCACGAGCACCATCGGCGATGAACCCGCCGCCGCCGTCTCGCTCACGGTCGCGAAAGGGCTCTACTCCGTGCTGCTCGGCGACTCCGCGCTGGCGAATATGGCTGGCATCACGCCGCGGTTTTTGCGAATCCCGATGTGCGGCTGCGCGTGTGGTTCGACGATGGCGTGAATGGCTCGCAACTCCTCACGCCCGATCAACGCATCGCGCCGACGCCGTATCTCGCGGATGGCGCGGTGACGAGTGCGACGATCGCGCCGGGTGCGGTCACGGGCACGCACGTCGCGCCGGGCGCGCTGGATTTCAGCCACTTCACGGTGCCGACGCCGCCGGGCTCGGGGCAGGTGCTTTCCTTCGACGGCGCGACTTTGAACTGGATCACGCCCGGCGCGACCGACGGCATCTGAGCGCTGAACGGGACGAATGCTTTTTACAACGCGGGCAGCGTCGGGATCGGCACGAACAGCCCCGCCGCGAAGCTGGACGTGCGCGGCAGCCTGGTGCTCGAAGCCGGAGGGAGCCCCGGCCTTTACACCGGCACGGGCAACGCGGAACTCAATCGCTACCTCGTGCTCATCAACTCGCCCGGCTTGCAGAGAGCGTCGGGCCTGAAAGCGGGCGGCATCCTCGTCTCGGATAGTTACTCCTACGCGAATCCGACGAAGAATAATCTCATCGTCAAAAGCAGCGTCGGCATCGGCACGGCGACGCCCGGCGCGAAGCTCACGGTGCAGACGCCGGCGGGCAGCGTTTTCAGCGCGTATGGATTCGAGCACACGGACGGCACGGTGCGGCTCACGAGTTACACCGATGGCAGCTCGGGGCAGTTCGGCACGCGCAGCAATCATCCGCTGAGTTTTTTCGCCAATGATGAACTGCCGAGCATGACGCTCTACCCCGGCGGCGCGGTGAGCATGACGGGCGGAAGCCCCGGCGCTTTCACGATCGGCACGTCGAACGCCGAGAGCGGCGGCAGCTTTCAGCGCGGCGGAAATCGCGCCGACATCCGCTTCAACGGCTCGACGATCAAGCTGGTTGCCGGTCCCGGCAACGGGCCGCCCGGCTCGCTGAACGGCGTCGCCGTCGATATCGCGGGAAACGTCGGCATCGGCACCCTCACCCCGCAGCGCAAACTCGACGTGAACGGCGATGCGACGATGCGCGATCTCTCGGTGCGCGTGCTCACGATCCGCGGCGGCGCGGATCTCGCGGAGCCTTTTGCGATGAGCCAGCGCGGCGTGGAGCTGGGGACGGTCGTCGTCATCGACGCCGAAAATCCGGGTCGGCTCCGGCGCAGCGCGGCGGCGTATGATCGGAAAGTCGCGGGCATCGTCTCGGGCGCGAACGGCATCAAGACCGGCATCTCGATGATCGACGAGCAGCAGCTCGAACCCGGCGAAAATGTGGCGCTCAGCGGGCGCGTTTTTGTGAAGGCGAACACGCGCGGCGGAGCGATCACGCCCGGCGATTTGCTCACGACTTCCGACCTCGCGGGCGAGGCAATGAAGGCCGCGGATCACGACCGCGCGCAGGGTTCCATTTTGGGAAAAGCGATGACGGCGCTCGATGAAACCACGGGCCTCGTGCTCGTGCTCGTGACTTTGCAATGACGGCCACCGGAGCACAATTTCAAAGGTCTATTTTCTCAGATAAGTTACTCCCGTTCCTATTTCGTTCCTAATTTCAACATTGACACTAGCCGCGGCCCAACGTGCCGTCGCTCCCACTCTTATCTACCAAGGCCACAGCCGAGCGGTTGCGCCTTAAACCCGCCGGGATTCTCTCGCTTGCGAAGCGGCGAATTCTGCCGCGTTTGGCAAAGTCGAAGCACACCGGCCTTTTCAATTGGGAACACATCCTCCTTATCCTAGCGAAGCTCACGATTTGGGAGCTTCATTATGGCGAGGCGCGGCCCATCGGCGATGAAATCCTAACCGGCCCGGAACTGGCGCAACGGCTCGGCTTCAGTCTCCCAAAAATTCACGGGCTCGCGCGCCGGCGATTCATTCCACGCATCCGACTAGGCGGCGCGACAAGGTATTGCCCCGCCGCTGTGCGATACGCGCTCGACAATCTCATCAGCGTGCGGAAGTGCGCGAAGCGGCTCGGCCTTTCCCGTTGGGTGTTGACAGCCATGAGCGGCCCCGGACGCACATTGCCCGTCCTACGGCTCAACAAACGCTGTTTGCGTTACCACTGGCCGAGTGTGCAAGCGGCCCTCGCCCGTGCGAGCGCCAAGTCAACCGTCGTGCTGATATGAGTTGCCCGGTTGCAGCTCGCGACATGCGGCACCGGCTTACAGCGGTTGCCTACCACGAAGCGGGGCACATCATTGCGGCGATGGCGTTCAACGCGCGTTGCATCCAGGCGACCATCATTCCGACGAAGGAATACGCCGGGCTCGCGCGGTATAGATTTCCAACTGCAAAGAGTCACAACTTCGCGGAGGCGGTCGCTTCCACTGCGGGCGCTGTGGCGGAAGCTATTTTCTGCCCGCAATGCGCCGAGGCAAGCCCGGTGGATATTCAGGGGCGGGAGCGGAGCATCACGAGCACCTATCGCCATCGCAATGCTCTCAGTGGAGCGGCTCGCGTGGATGTCTTCACTGAGCTGCTACTCGCGGCGAACAACAGGCAACTGCGCGCGCTGGCGCTGCTTTTGACTGAACGCGGGGAGCTTTTTGAGAATGAACTCGGCGACTTCAAGGCGGGCCATCCGATCGCTCACTGTCCCGATCTGGCGACGTTGCCCCACGTCGGTTACGCACCGATCAAGCGGTTTCGCGGTTACGGACGTTGAGGCGTCCAGCTTGCCTAGCTGTGACGTTCCAATAGGTTGTTCATGCGGCGAGGAGTTGGTGAAGTGGAGGTGTGAAAACAACACCGCATCAACCACCGGCGCCGCATGAACCC
>JAYVRQ010000416.1:0-4837 GCA_043776145.1 Chthoniobacteraceae bacterium | reverse complement strand
AGTAACAGACAAGTAACAGACAAGTAACAGACAAGTAACAGACAAGTAACAGACAAGTAACAGACAAGTAACAGACAAGTAACAGACAAGTAAGGGACGACTGATTATTAGTGTCTTCGGCGGTCCTTTGCATGGTTCAAATGGCACCGGCGGGATTTGAATGGCGTCTTTCGTCAAGTCCCGCAAGGCGCATACCCCTTCGTTGCCCGCCAGCGCCCGTGCTCCGGTCTTGCGCTTCGCACCGAACCGGTGCCTCTCTTTCCTGAACACGGCATCGACGACCTTTCGGCTCCCGAGCGCCGTTCACTCCGCAAAGTGACGCGCTCGGCACCGCGCCTGACCCCTCTCACTCTCCGACGCTCGACCGAGTTCTGCCCCTCCACGGTGCGGTGGGTGAGAAAGCGAATTCCTTGCAGTCGGCCTTTACGTCGGAATCTGCTCTGGATAATATTGGACCATGCTGGATTGCACCAAATGCAAAACCGTCGAACCTGTGCCGGTTGCCAGCGGCGCAGCATCCCTTGCGTGGCGTGAAGGCGTCACGCTTGAGCCGGTGTTCGATACGCTCCGCCGCGCCGAGTGCAGCCCTGCTGTGGCCTGATGCAAACCCTCTTTGAGCTCGGGCTCCAGCGCCACCGGGCCGGGCGACTTGCCGAAGCGGAGGCGATTTACCGGCAGGTGCTGGCGGTTGCGCCGCAGCATGTGGAGGCGATGCACATGCTGGGCGTCATCTCGCTGCAATGCGGTCAGGACGAAGCAGCGGTGGAGATGATTCAAGAAGCCATTGTGCTCGCGCCGACACTCGCCGCTGCCCATTCCAATCTCGGTGAAGGTTATCGCAAACTGGGTCGCCTCGACAAAGCGATCACAGCGTATCGGCGAGCCATCGAACTCCGACCCTGTTATCCTGAGGCGTTCAGCAATCTGGGCAATGTGTTAATGCAGCAGGGGTATCTCGATGATGCTGTCGCCGCGTGTCGCCGCGCTCTGGAGTTTTTACCTGATTTCGCGGAGGCTCACAACAACTTGGGCAACGCCTTGAGCGAGCAAGGGCACTTGGAGCAGGCTGTCGCTTCCTATCAGCGTGCATTGAAATTGCAGCCGGAGTATGTGGAGGCTCACAACAACCTGGGTAATGCCTTGAGCGAGCAAGGAAGGCTGGACGAAGCGCTCTCGGCCTACCAACAGGCGCTGAGACTGCAACCGGATATGGCGGAGACTCACTACAACATGGGCAACGCATGGAAAGATCGGGGGGAAGTGGACTTGGCGGTTGCGGCGTATCGTCATGCGTTGGCGGTGCAGCCGACATTTGCAATCGCGCATAGCAACCTATTGCACGCCCTGCACTATCGAGCCGGTGATGATGGTGCGGTGGCGTATCACGAACATCTTCGCTGGAACGAGGTTCACGCCCTGCCTCTGGCTAAGTTTGCGATTGCTCACGACCACGACCGCAATCCGAAGCGGCGGTTGCGGATTGGATATGTTTCGCCCGACTTCCGAGAACACCCGGTGGCTTTCTTCGTGGAAAATCTCTTCGCGCATCACGATCATAGCCAGGTCGAATTGTTCTGCTATTCCAATGGGCCGGTCGCGGATCGATTCACGGAACGGTTTAGCCAACTGGCCGGGCACTGGCACAATATCCGTGCCCTCACAGACGAACAAGCGGCCGCTCTGATTCGGGAGGACCGCATTGATATCCTCATCGATTTGGCAGGTCATACGGCCGACCATCGCCTCCTGCTTTTCGCGCGTAAACCGGCTCCGGTGCAAGGCACCTATCTCGGCTACTGCGACACGACGGGAATGTCTGCGATAGACTTCCGGCTGACCGATGGGCACGCCGACCCGGTTGGGCTCACCGAGCATCTGCACAGCGAGAGGCTCGTCCGCCTGCCGGGAAGCGCGTGGTGCTTTCGAACACCTGAAGACGCACCAGAGGTCGCCCCGGCTCCACTGCTGCGGGCAGGGCACGTCACCTTCGGCTGTTTCAACGCAGTGCCAAAAATCTCCCCGGCCACTCTCGCATTGTGGGCCGAAATTTTGCGCGCATCGCCGAAATCCCGACTCTTGCTCAAAGCCGCAACGCTGCGGGACCCCGGTGCGCAAGGCTGCCTGCGAGCCGCGATGGCTAAGGCAGGGATCGGATCGGATCGCGTTGATTTACTGGGGCCGACGCTGACGAACTGCGCGCACCTCGCCACCTATGCCCAAGTGGACATCGCGCTGGACACCTTTCCCTATCATGGCACAACGACGACCTGTGACGCGCTCCACATGGGCGTTCCCGTGGTGACTCTGGCGGGAAAAACGCACGCAGCCCGCGTGGGTGTGAGCCTGCTCATGAATCTCGGTTTGCAAGAGATGATAGCCAGCAGCCCGGACGAGTACGCGGCGATTGCTCTGACCCTCGCGGCGGATGTGCAGCGTCTGGTCGCATTGCGGGCGACATTGCGCGCGCGGATGGCCGCTTCACCATTGCAGGACGCACCCATTTTCGCGCGGAACGTCGAAATGGCTTACCAACAGATATGGCGCGATTGGTGTGTGCATGCGGAACCGCGATATTGACGATCTGGTTGACAGCTTTCGGGGAGCGGACACGATGGAATGCTCACCTTCCGCGCTGCGAGCCTGCGTCCCGCCCGACGAACAATAGCCCACCCGCCTCCGGCACAGCCGCGGACGCCAGTCACGCATTAGCATACCATTAATGAAACCCCATCCATTCATCCTGACGGGCATCTTCGTGTTCGCCGCCACTCCATACATCCCGGCTGCCGACGGCACCTGGACCCAACTGACTTCCGGAGGTCTTTGGAGCGAGACGGCCAACTGGTCCGGTGGCATCGTAGCTGATGGCAGCGGGGCAACCGCCGATTTCAGCACGCTGAACATTATCGGGACTAATACCATCCATCTCAATTCCTCCCGCACGATCGGAAACCTGACTTTTGGAGACACCGTCCAGACAGGTAGTTATGTCACGTGGGATTTGGATAACAACGGCGCACTGGCTAACGTGCTGACCTTCGCAGGTGGCACACCCACTATTGCGGTCGTTACTCCGCTCACGTCTGCGACTATCAGGGCGACCATTGCCGGGAACGTCGGGTTCACGAAGACGGGTGCCGGCCCGCTCTCCCTCACGGGATCTAACACCTTCACCGGCACGCTTACGGTGAACGGCGGCTTCCTCGAAGGTGGAGGGAGCGCCGCATTTGGTAATAACGCCGCCGTCGTTTTGGCCGACGTCGCCGGCGCAGGGTTCCGTCCACTCGACAGCCTCCAGATCGGCTCACTCACCGGCGGCGGTGCCAGTGGTGGTCATATTGAATTGTATGGCGACTCCCTGACCATCGGAGGCAATAACAACAGCCCTGCACCGTATTCCGGCAGAATCTATGTTGGCTGCGGAGGTGGCCGACTGATCAAAATCGGCTCCGGCACCCTGACTCTCGCTGGGGACAACTATTACGAGTCGTCCACAATCATTAATGGTGGCATGCTCAAGATTAACCCGACTGGCAAAATCAACTACACCTCAGGCGTTATCATCGCCGGAGGAACGTTCGACTATAGTTCCATCACAGCACTCGCCGCTTCCGTAACTTTTTCGGGCACCGGTAGCACCCTGCGCGGCACCGGCACCATTAGCCAGCCTGTAACCGTCACCGCCGGCAATGCCCTCTCGCCTGGCAGCGGTAGCGTGGGCGAAATGACCATCGCCGCACTCACGCTTCGTGATCAATCGACTTTCAAAGTGGAGATCAACACCAGCGGAACTCCCAGCACCGACTTACTCAACGTGACCGGCAGCCTGAACCTCGAACCTTCGGCTATTCTGGACATTTTCGACGTCGGAGCCGATGTGCTCCTCGCCCCCGGCACGACTCTGACATTCCTCGACTACGGCGGCACGTGGAACGGCGGCATTTTTGACGGTCACCCGGACGACAGCGTCTTCAGTCTTGGCTCCAATCAATTTCAGATTTCCTACAACGGTCCCGGCGGTACCGACACAGCGATAACATTGACCGCGGTTGTTCCCGAACCCGCCAGCGTCGCGTTGCTAAGTTTCGGCACACTGCTGCTGGCCGTACGTCGCCGCCGGGGTGCGAAACTCTGGGCTGGAGGGTGAAACGCCGCCAAATCGGGGTGGGATGAAAAGTTTCATTGGAAACGCGGCTCGCGTTTTCATCGGTTCCGCGCGAACAATGATCCGAGCATCCGCTTTCGGCGTGCGTGGCGATGGGAGTGAATTACTGCAAGAATTCCCCGCGGACGCCGCGCCGGATTCCGAACGGCTCTGGGAAAGCAAATCCTTGCAGACAAATTCCCAACGCTTTTCTCTTCGCGGCTTCCTGCTTACCGCTCACTTTCCCAATAGATGCCCAAGAAGAAGCCTTCCAAAAAGAATGACCAACCCGAGCTTTCGCTCGATGCCGCTTCCGCAGCGCATGTAGCACCCGCAGCTCCTGCGGCGATGGACGACGCTCACAAAGCAGAGGAGCGTCCTGTTGATCCAGCCGTCCTTGCCGCTGACTGTTCACCGCTCACCGCGCCCGCCGACGAGCCCGCGCCAAAGCGCAAGCCCGGCGAGAAGGTGCAGGATGAGCAGGCTCCTCTCGCGCAGAGTTATCGGAATTGGTTTCTCGACTACGCGAGCTATGTGATTCTCGACCGCGCGGTGCCGCATATTGATGACGGTCTGAAGCCGGTGCAGCGCCGGGTGCTGCACACGCTTTGGGACATGGATGACGGGCGCTTTCACAAGGTCGCAAATGTGGTCGGCGCGACGATGAAGCTGCATCCGCATGGCGACGCGTCC
>JAYVRQ010000415.1:0-4843 GCA_043776145.1 Chthoniobacteraceae bacterium | reverse complement strand
AGCGCCATGCGTCCGGCGACGCGATACGTATTGCCGAGACGCACCGTGAGCTGATCGAGAAAGCGGCGCAGGATGAAGAGCACGGGCTCGACCGTTTCGATCTCGCGCTCGAAATCGAAGGCCTCGGAAAACTCCTCCGTCGCGCGCACGAGGCGCAGCGGGCGTTCCGTGCGCCCGGCGGCGCGCTCCCAGAGTTGTGCGGCTTCCGGGCCGAGCCGGTCCATGAGTTCGCCGCGCGGCAGGCTCGTGAGTTGAGCGAGATTATGAATGCCCCAGTCGCCAAGGACCGCGAGCAATTCGGGCGGCGGATTGAGTTCGTGGAGCGCGAGATTCGCGAGGAATGTCTGCGGCGTCTGCACGACGAGCACGGGCCGGGCGTGTCGTGCGGCGATGAATGCGAGATCGGGATTTACCGCGATGCCGATCTGCCCATGCAGACGGAGCGCGGCGAGATTTCCCACGATGCGCGCGCCGAGTGGCTGCCAGTCTTTCTCACGCGAAGTTCTCAAATTCACAGTGCAAAAACCATCCGCCGTCGCCTCGACTTCCGGCGAAAGCGTGCCTGCGATTTCGAGCAATGCGGATTGCGCTGCGTTCTCCTGTGCGGGACAGCGCGGGATGATTGCGAGTGAAGGGCAACGCGCGAGGGCTTGCGTGGAGGTCTGCCCCGTCGCGACACCCGCGGACTTCGCCGCATCGTTGATCTCGAGAATGCCCGACTTCGGATTATTTCCGTCAATGAGCGCGACAGGCTGCGCGTGCATTTCCTCGCGGAAACGCAGCGCCGCTTGCAGGCGGAAATTTGGCAGAAGGACGACGGCAAACATGGCGTGTCCTCATGCAGTGGCGTGTTCGCTTTCCCATGCGCGAGCCAAGGCCGTGCGTCGCGGGAAGACATGCCACGACGTACCCGCGATCAGTTCGTGCCGCCAGCGACGCTGTGCCGCGAGCGTCCATTGCGAATCGCTGGCAATGCGGACGTGCGCGGCTTCCACCATCGGCTGCGGCGTGAGCACGACGACCGCCGCCGTGGTCTGTTCCACGAGCCGCTGGAAGCGGTGCCAGGTATTCGCCGGGATGCGCCGCAACTGCGCGGGCGGCACGGCCTGCAAGTCGAGCATCACGAGGGAAAGATTGCCATCGCGGAGCAGCAAGTCTGCCGACTTCACCGCCTGCATCGCATCCGCACAGAGCACCACGAGCAGACGCGCGAGCGAGGATCGCGAGCAGGCATCCGGCTCGAAAGTGCGCGCGGCATCCACCAGCGCGGCGAAGCAATTCTCCCGCCAGATCGCGGCGAGCATCGCCTGCAAAAAAAGCGCACCCGCACCGCTTGTGCCGGAAAATTCCGTCAGCGCCGCACGCCGCAGCCCGCCTTCCACCGCATCCAAATCCGCAAGCCCGGTGTGCAGGATGCCGCCCGGCTTTTGCGCCGTGGCCGGAAACTTATCGGCGAGCATCCGGCGTAAATCCGCGAGCCGTGCGTCCACCGTCGTGCGTGTGTCACTTGCGATTTCCGACATGGCGCATCACTCCTTTTAAGAGCCCTGAAAAATGCACGCGCTCCGCAGGCACGACGGCATCTTTGTAAGCGGGATTCGATGCACGCAGCCGTACGCGCTCTCCCCCACTCTCGTAAAAAACGCGCTTCAGCGTGCCCTCGCGATCATCGCCGACACACACCGCCGCAATCGCTTTATGGGGCACTTCCGCACCTGGGCGCAACAGCACCAGATCGCCGTCGAGGATGCCATCGCCCGTCATCGAATCACCACGCACCCGCAGCAAAAAATCGCCCGGCTTGTGCGGCAGCAGCGCCCCCGGCTCAATAATCTCAGCCGCCTGCGCGATGGCCTCGGACACCGGCCCAGCCGGAATCGAACCGAGCAGCGGCAGCCCGCCGATACCGAGCGCGTGCCGCCCCTTTGCAGTGAGCCGCACGATGCGCGAGCGCCCCTGCGCGCCGCCACCGAGGATTTCCACGAAGCCATTGCGAGCCATCCGTTGCAGCGTCGGCGCGAGGCTGCTCTCCGCTGAGAGTCGGAGCGATTTCAGCAGGTCGGCGATAAAGCCGGGCCGCTCCTGCCTTTCAAAATTCGCCAGCGTGCGCGCGATGCGTTCCTGGACGGTGGTCAGGTCTTGGCTGGCAGGGCGTGGCATTTCATCGTGAAATAACACGACTGAATGCAAATGCAACCGCCAACCAATCTCCCGGCTCGGATCTCATGCTCAGAATGATGTGCACCCTCATTGAGCTATTTCCTCTTTGCCCTCCGCCACGCTTCAGATTAACGGCAGAAATGCCTCGTCTGTTCATCCACGCATTCGCACTGATCGCACTTTCCACTGCCGCACTCGCCGCAGACGCAGTGGACTCCCTCCGTGGCTGGTCTTCTTTCGATGGCCTGAATCTCCGCGAACTCGCCACTGGCAAGATCATCACATCAAACAACGCCTCGATGAATCTCGCGCGCGGGATGTCGTGCCAGGCCGTGTTCGTCGTGAATGCACCGCTCGATGCGACTCACTCCACGCTGCTGAATTTTAATTCCGTCAAACATCAGGAACTCGAGGTCTTCCAGCATCACGTCTTTCACGACGAAAAGGACGCCAGCTTCGACCGGCTCGTGCTCAATCCCAAGGACAAGGCCACCTCCGCACTCATCCGCTCCATGGGCGACCCGAGCGCCATCCAGCTCTCGAAGACCGAGGTGCCGCTCATGCCGCGAACCCGAACTGCCGAGGCCGCGCAGCCATTCCTGAGCGGGGTCCTGCAGACGCGCTCGACGAGATTTTTCAAGGCTGGCGACTTCGGCAGCGTGGGGACACACGATGCAGGTGGCGAAATCCGCAGCCTGCTCGCCGAGGAAAGCAAAGTGACCAAACATTTCGGTCCGCTGCTTGCGCCGCTCGCTGCGAAAGGCGCACCGGGCACGCCGAAATTTTCCTACTGGGATCTCTCTGTCGCCGACAAGAAAGCCGCCGTCCAACTCGGTGCCGTGTACGGCACCGAGTCCCCTGAAAGACGCCAAGTGCTCGACGTCACCTGGTTTTCATCACACGCCTACCTTGTCTCCATCACCATTTACGAAATGCACTCCATCATCCTCGACGGCAAAGCGCTCACCCTCGTCTGGCAGTGCAATCTTGTGAGCACCACCGGGATCGAAGGAGGTCTCGGCCTCAAACGCAAAATCGGCTCAAAGATGATGGTCGCCGACGTGGAAAAATGGATCCGCATCTTCCGCAAAGACGCGGAGAGCGCGCACTGAAAAGCCATGCGTGTCCGGCGTTAACCCACGTCGGGCAATGCCCGCCACTTTTCCCAGTCGTAATACTCCATGGGGCCAAAGTGCTTTTTGTAATCGTAGCCGGACGGTTCGCGATACGCGTAGCCGGGGTAATGCCACTGCCGCCCAGTCCTGCGCGCGAGCAGAATTTCCCAAATCATCGTCGCGGTGCCAAGTGAACGACGCGACTCCCCGGGGTCGAAAAAGGCGTAGATGCTCGAGACCCCCGTCGCGCCGACATCCACATAGCTCGCAGCCAGCAGGCGTTCGCCGAGGAACGCACCCAGCTCCAGTGTCTGGCATGGGCCCGCCTGGGGCGAGGGGCCGAGAAAGTCCTCCAGCGAGTTCGGCACATTTTCGGCGAAACGCTGCTTGTGCAGATCGAAGAGCCGCTGGCGATCGTCGAGCAATTCCGCAGTGCGCACGCGAATCTCGATGTCGTCATTTTTCCGCAGCACACGACGCTGGCTGGCCGTGGGCTCGAAGCGCCCGGCATCCACGCGAAGCGGCTGCACATTGCGCAAACCGCCCGGAGTGAGGCACTGCCGGTAGCGGTAGAAGATCGCTCCAAAGTGACGCCAACCCTCCGCCCAGAGCCCGTCCATCTGCTCAGGTGATTGCTCCCAGCTCACAAAATGCTCGTCTTTGAGTGGCTGCATGAAACGCACCATACTCAGCGCGGCGGAAATTTCCACGCTTCGCCGAATCGAAATTTTCCCGCCCGCAGAAGACCCGAAAGAAGCACCGGACGACACACATTGAACTGGCTTGCCGTGGCCCTCATGCCGTGGTGGCATCCGCAAACGGACTCACGCAGATGTTTTTCCCACGCCCACGGAAGCCGTTTCTCGGAATTGCGATTGCTGCGATCACTGGCATTCTTTGCGCGGAATACTGCCCGGTCCCGCTGATATACGCCGTCGGCGCGGCTGGAGCACTTGCGCTGCTGGCACTCATCGTTCCGAGATGGTGGATGTGCCTCGGATTTTGCACCGCGATATTCTTCGCACTGCATCAGGCGCGGCACCATCAGGCCGCAGGCAGTAAGGTCGCGGGACTCGTGCAAGACGGCGCGCGCACGGCATCGGCAATGGGCGTGGTGCAATCCGAGCCATCGAGCCGAATGGGTTCGCGCGGGGAAAAGAAGGCGAGTTTCTGGATGAAAATTGCATCACTGAAACTCAATGATGAGGTGATCCCATTCACAGGATTGTGCCTCGTAAAGTGGGCCGGCGATGCACCCGAATTCGGGGATCAAATCGCAATCGAAGGCTCTGCACGCGCGTTGCAGGAAATGACCAATCCCGGACAGTTCGACGTGTCGGACTGGCAGCGACGAAAGGGCGTCCATTTTGAGATCTCAGCACGCGCTCCGAGTGACTGCACGATAATGGATCACGGACTCGGCTCACCGGCGATGAGCTTCGCAATCGCGGCCCGCGAGTGGATCCGCAGAAAGCTCGAATCGGGCCTCGCCGATGAACCGGACATCACCACGCTCATCGAGAGCATGGTGCTCGGCATGAGGGGCGACACACCGCCTGAGATGAAGG
>JAYVRQ010000414.1:0-4847 GCA_043776145.1 Chthoniobacteraceae bacterium | reverse complement strand
ACGAATTGGCGCTTGCCGACATTTTCGATCAGGCGAGAAACGTGGCGTTGGCGGCTATGTGTGCGGTTTCCTTTAACCAGCCGACGCCGCCTGATTTTCCGACCGATCTGTTTTCCTTGTTTGAGCGTTTTGGGAAGAGCCTCAAGGCGGACGAGGGCGTTGAGTTCCCTGCCGAAGATGCCCGGCCTGCTTTTACCTACGATCAAAAGCTGCGCAGACATCTCATCCTTCGGAGCGGAAAGAAGTCATACACCGAACCCGTCGAGATTAGGGGCAGCATCATTGAAATCAATGATCAGGCTGCGACATTCACTCTGCGCGAGCCGGACGGTAAGACGCACAAGTCCATTTCGTACGAAGCTCATTGGAGAGATAGAGTGATCAAGGCGATGAAGGAGCGCGCCTTCACACGGGTTCTTCTCCAAGCCACTGGAGTTTACGATGGCTCCGAACAACTGATGCGCGTTCAAGAACCGACATCGCTAGACCTGTTGGAGTCCAATGATGTGGATATGCGCATCGAAGAACTTCTCGTGTTGAAGGACGGATGGATGGATGGTGCGGGCACCGCTCCAAGCCGGGAAGGTCTCGAGTGGTTGCGCAAACAGTTGACAGATCACTGGCCAGAGGAGGTTCCCCTTCCGTTCCTTTACCCAACCCTCGACGGCGGAATCCGTGCAGAATGGTCATCGACCGAATGGGAGATTAGCGCCGAAATCGACCTGGCAATCAAAACAGCGGAATTCTTTTCGACACCGTTAATAGAAGGTGAGAGTGACGAGGCTTCAATAAGTCTCACCACACACGCCGACTGGAAGAGCGCCGCTCAATGGGTTGCTAAGTTTGCCCCAAAGGAGCCCGAGGCTGTGGGAGGTATTGCTTGAATCCAGAGCTTCTCCTTCATCGCCAAATTCCCCCCGCGTGGGTTCAAGGAGATCGAGTCACGAGCCAGTCGTTCAAGCCGTACCCCAAGGACGATAACCGCGTTTCTGTATATCGCGACGATCTGATGAGTGCGGAAGAAGCATGGCAGCACTACACGAAAGAATTGAGCCTTAGTTCGGTCGGGGTTGTTGCGGTGAACGTGGACGAGTGCCAGAACGAAAGCCTTGCGGTCGATCCGGATGGCGTTCCGTTTCCGGCACATGCATCCATCGTTTTTCCAACTGAACTATCGAAGAATCAAATTGAGAAGACCGCGGGGCGCTTAGCTGCCAAAGCGCGCGCTCGTGGTTGGCAATACGGCCCGGTGGCGACCTCGATCTGACCATTAGGTATTCGCATCACGGGATGCAGGGGTCAGGCGGACGCCTGCCCCCAATCTTCAAAGCACGCTTACCGAAAACCTCGCCCGGATGCTCCCGAGCGACCTCACCTCGATCCGCCTTTCCTTCCAGGACGCCGAGGTGAATACGTCCGAGGCCCACTTCGCCGCCCGCACCATCGCCGTGCTGGCCGGGCGTTTCCCGGAAGCGGGACTGGCCGACCTGTGCGACCACTCGCTGCCGCCCAAGACCGATCTCGCCACCTTTTCCACCGCGCTCCGCCGCCTGTAGAAGGAAGGCGCGCTGGATGAAGTGCTCGGCTCGATGGAAGGGACGCTGCAACAACTCCTGCTCGTCTCGGGGAACCTGCAAGCCACGGAGAAAAGCGCGGGCCTTTACCTGAAAGGCTTCCGCACCGCCGATGCCCTCCCGCCCCCCGCGGAAGACGTCGTCCGCCGCCTGCTGGAGCGCCACGAATTGATGTCCGTGACCGCGACCGGCCAATGGCAACTCCGCGTGCCGCTGATGCTGCGGTGGCTGCGCAAGCGGGGATAGACGGGTGGACGGAGTGCTTTCGACGCGAACAAATGTGTCCTGAAATTGTGGCTGTCTGCTCCGCGTCCTTTGCGGTCATCCCCATCGCCATTTCCAAACTAAAACTTCGGAAACACGGGTGCCGCCGGTGTTCCCGCTGGCTTCCCGGCACTGCTGAGCTTCGCGAGCTTTTTCTCGATCGTGTCGGCGTCGCGCGATTCCAGGACGAGCAGCAGTTTGAGTTTGAGCGTCGCTATTGCGTGATCGCTGCGCTCCCAGTTTTGCCCGTCGAAAAATGTCTTGAGCGCATTCAAATTTTTGTCGCCGGTCTTCGCCTTCTGCTCGCGCCAACTGAACGTCCCCTTCTCCGCATCGAGGATCGCCTTCGCCTCCGCATCGCCGATGTTTTTTGGCACGCCGCCCTCCGGCACATGCGCGTATTCGATCCGCACGGTCACGTTGTTCGCAAACGCCGCGCGCACCCGCCAGCCTTGGAAGAAGTAGATGACTTCCTTCGCGCCAGCCATCAGCGGTTTGTCTGTCGGCGAGGCATATTGCGGCGTCGGTTCCCCGTAGCGCGCTTGCGACTGCGCCTCGGTGTCCCCGAGACGCGCCTCGGCCGGACGCGCGAACGACACGATGGCGGCGGCGAGGATTGCGGAAAAATAACGCATGGTCATGGTTCTGTGTTTTCGATTTGTGAACACCGTGCCAGACGCCGGCACGCGGCAAAAGGTTACACTGCGGCGCTGCCGGCTCTTTGCATTGACCCATCCGGACGCACCGCCTAATTTCCGCCGATACAAAGCGGGCTGTGGCTCAGCTTGGTAGAGCGCTTCGTTCGGGACGAAGAGGCCGCGGGTTCGAATCCCGCCAGCCCGACCAACAACAAACGCAGGTGGTGAGATTTTTACTCCACTGTGGCACTCGCCGCATTGAGACGCGCCTTGAGAATCATGCCGAGGGCGATGACGGCGAGTTCATTCAGATTGTAGGGCTTTGCGACGAAGGCATGGTTGCCGCCGGGAAGCGTTTCGAGGCGCGCTTTCGCGCTCATCAGGCCACTGAGAAAAATGATCGGGGTTTTCCGATGGTGCGCGAATTCGCGGATGTGTTCGGAAAGATCGAAACCGTTCATGCCCGGCAAATCCACGTCGAGGATGATGAGATCGAAAGGACCGGCGGCAAGATCGCCGAGGGCGATTTCGGGCTTGATCGCGTAGCGGGTTTGCAGCGCCATTTTTTCGAGCGACATCGCGACGCACTCGCAGTTGTCCACGTCGTCATCCACGGAATAGACGAGCGCGCCCGCGGGATCGGCGACCTTTTCCGCGCCGCCGCTTTTGGAAAGTTCGTGGAGCAGACCGACGGCATCGCGCAGGGGATCGAGCGCGGCGGGAATCTTGCGCGGGGTCTTGCGCAGCCAGCGCGTGAACTCGCCGCAGGCCGAGGAAAAACGGGCGAGCGCGACGCGTCCGCCGCCTCCGGCGCTGGCAGCATGGCCGTGGAATCGTTCGTCGAGGTCTTCGAGAAGCTCGCGATTTTCCGGCTCGGCGGCGAGCGATTCGATGCAGGCGCGCATTGCGGCCACGGTGCTCTCCGCGTCTTCCGCGGGGGCGGCGCATTCGGTGGGAAGTGGCTGCGAAATGGGCTCGGGCGCTGGCTCGGGCGGGGCGCTTTCGTGAGCGGGAAGCTGCGACTCGACGTGCGCGAGCCGGGCCTCGAAAGTTGCCCGATCCGCCTCGAGCTGCGTGCGGAGAGTTTTGCGTTCGGCGGAAAGGTGTTCGATTTGCCGCTGCGCATTCGTGACCGCGCCGACGGCGATGTCGCGCGCGCGCACGGCGGCGGCAAGTTGCGCGGTGAGCGTTGCCACGTTTTTCTCGAACTGCTTTTTGAGAAGCGCGCTCGCGGCTTCGAGGTCGGCGAGTTTGCAACGGGCCTCATCGAGTTCGCTGGCGGAGGGTGCCTCGGTGCAGGCTTTTCGCGCGCTATCGATCTCGTGCTCCGCATCGCGTTTTGCCTGCTGCAATGCGGAGTTTTCGTTGCCGAGCGAGAGTATTTTTTCGCGGAGTTCGTCGCTGGTTTGCGAAAGATCCTGCACGAGTTGCAGCGCGGCGTCGCGCGCCTTGTCGGCGGCCTCGCGCTCGTCTTCGAGTTCCGAGACGCGATCTTCGGCGGCGGCAAGTTTGCCGGTCAGTTCGAGATTGCGGGCCAGCACGGTGTCGCGCGCCTGGCGGATCGAGAGCAGCGCCTTTTCGGAATCCTCCGCCCGGCGGCGTCCTTGGAGCGCGCTTTCCACTTCCTTTGCCAGCCGTTCGGCTTCGTACTGTGCGTGGTCGAGGCGGTTCGCGGCGTCAGGCGGCTGCGTCGAGGCGGGCGGTTTGGATGTGTGTGTGGTGGCCATGCCGGGCGGGATGAGAAAAGCAGGCGTTGTGCCGCCCGGCGCGGCGCGAGCTACGGCAGCGGAGGTGCGGTCATCTCGAAGATCGTGCCTTCCTCGCCTTCCTCCGTGCCCTGCCGCGGTTCCAGGCTCAGGGATTGATACGCGCGTTCCAGCGCGGCGGCGTCCCGGCGCAATTCGGGATAGACGGCCACGAGCCGCTGTTTGATCCAGCGTTTCGCCATCTTCTGCTCGATGGGATGAAGCGCCGGCTCCGCGCGGAAGGCCCGCTTGATGAGTTGAAACAATCCGTTGGTTTTCACGTCGGGAGAACTCCGATTCCGGGCGCGTGTTTGCAACTGATTTTCCGCAACCGGCTTTTTCTAAAAACGGCGACGGGAAACGCTGAGGACACGGAATACGCGGAGAACGCGGAGGTTGTGAATCGGAAAATGCGGGGCGCATGAGCCCGCGTCTTTCTTCCTCTGCGTCCTCTGCGTTTTCCGCGCATTCCGCGGTAACATCCATCGCAGTTTTGGGTTCAGCGCTGGATGAAGCGTGCGGCGTGAGTGGCGAGGAAGACGGCGTTGAGGATGAGAAAAACCAGCGCGGGGCGGGGGAGCGATTCGGTGCTCGCGGCGGCGACGCGGGTCTCGCGCATCGCAAAG
>JAYVRQ010000413.1:0-4855 GCA_043776145.1 Chthoniobacteraceae bacterium | reverse complement strand
AGGTGAAGATGAGCCTCGCCGACCAGTCGGAATCGGCTTACGCGAAGTGAGCGATCATGCCGCCGCCGCACCCCGCGCCGTCGCTTCGAGAAGCATCTGGTCGGTGATGTAAAGCCTGCGCGCCAATTCCCGCGCGAGGTTCATCATCAGCAGCGCGAAAAGCTCGACGTCCGCGTGCCGCAGGTCGATCAGCGCCTTTCGGGAAAGGACTAGAATTTCGCTGTCCACGGCGGCGGTCGCCGTCGAGGTGTGCCGGTGCATCGACATGAGCGAGGCTTCGCCAAAGCATTCGCCGACACCGAGCGCGTGCTTGTGGATGACGACCGCGTTCTCGGCAAGCTGCAGGTCGATCTTCCCGCTCTTGACGATGTGAATGTGCATCGGCTCATCGCCTTTGCTGAACACGACTTCGCCCGCCCGGAGAACCCACATCTCCAACCTCCGAAAGACTGCGGCGAGTTGGGCGTCCGTCATTCCTCCAAAGATGCGCAGTTGCGAAATGATCAAACGGACGGAAACGAAATGGTCGGGCTGCGAGGTGCGATGCACGGCGGAACGTAACGGCGCTCGCAGCGCGGGCAACGTGAGATTGGCAAGGCAGCGGGCCGCTTCTAAAGTGCGACGCATGAATTCCGAAATTGCCGCCGGTCTCGAAAAAACGGGCGTCGCGTCTGCTGAAAAACATTTGTTCATCTGCATCGGGCCGGATTGCTGCGATGCGGGCGGTGGGGAGCGCGTGTGGGAATTCATCAAGCGCCGCGTGCGCGAGAGCGGGCTGCGCGCGATGCGGACGAAGGCGGGGTGCTTCCGCATTTGCAGCGGCGGGCCGTGGCTGCTGGTGTATCCCGACGGCGTTTGGTACGGCGCGATTGACGAGGCGCGGTTCGAGCGGATTCTCCGCGAGCATTTGCTCGGGGGCGAGCCCGTGCGCGAGTGGGTGGTCGTCCGCAACGCGCTCGGTTAGTCCAGTGTCGCGCGCAATTCGGCGATGCGCCGGGCAAGTTCTACCCGCGAAAGCCACGTCGTCCGCACCGACCACCACAGCCGCTCCAGTCCGCGCGGGACCGCGAACCGGCACGCGAGCAACGCGATGATTTCGGCGCGTTCGTAGCCTTCCAGAAAACTGCGCGCGGACGGCAGCCAGAGCGCGCCCTCGATCCGTCCCATCAAATCCTGGAGGAAAACGACGAGGTCATCCGCGTGGCGTTCGTCCGCCGAGAGCGTCGCGTGGTGCATCACCTCGAAGTCGATCAGCCGCGCGCGCCCGCCGCCCGCATCGAAAACGAAATTGCCCGTGTGCGGATCGCCATGCGACCACGCGCCGCCCAGCTCGTCGCAGCGCCACTCATGCGCGCGTCGCAATTCGCGGCCCGCCGCCGCGAGCATCTCCGGCGCGAGCGTGCCCGCGTTGAGATGATGCGAGAGGCTGAGCCCCGGCAGTTCATCCGCCGCGACGGAATGGCTGCCGCAGGGGAAGGCGCGAAACTCCTCTCCATGCAGTTGTTCAAAGCAGACGACCTCCCACTGCTGCCACGCGGCGTCGCGCAGGGTGCGGATGGGATTGCCCACCAGCGCGAAAAAGCGGTTCGCCAGCGCCATGACCGGCCCGGCGGCCGCGCGGCGGCGCTTGATCCAGAGCGTCCGCCCGTCGCGCGTCTCGCGGGTGAGGGCGTTGATCTTGATGCGATCGACGATCGCTCCGGCGGTGGTGAACAGGCGGCTCATTTTGGGAATACTAACGGTTGTGTTCCACACGGAAAGCAAGGCTTCATGCGGCCTGCATCACGCTGTCAGGAACTGCCACAAATACGCGATTGACTGTTGCCTTGCGCGCGAGCCCGGCTAGCGTGCGCGCCGACTTTCCATGCACCGCCGTTCTCTCCCGCTATTTTTTTCCGCCGCCGGACTGGGAATCGTGCTCGCCTCGAGCCGCGCGGCGGTCGTTCCTTTGGGAAAGGAGAACCCCTTTCGCGCCGGGGCGGGGCTGCGGTTTTCGCCGCAGGTCGAGGAGGAGACACGGGTGCTCCAGCAGTCGCTTTTCAAAAGGCCGGAGATTTCGCTGATCGAGCCCCAGACACTGCCGCGGGTGCTGCGCGCGACTCCGGCGCGGGTGCCCGCGGTTCCGCCGAAAGCGAAGCCGCCGGTGGTCATCGTCCCGCCGCCGCCGCCGCGGGAAATCTCCCTCGCCCAGCGCGAACTCGCGCTCCAGCCAGCGGTCGAAACGCCGTATGACCGTTACAGCGGGTCGGTGCGCACGGTCATTGCCCGGCTCGATCTGCGTCCGAGCGGCATGGCCCGCGCGCGCGAACTGATGAGTGTGGCCCACGCCTTTCGCTATCGCACTTCGCAGGATCCCTACCGGGCGGCGCTTCCCGAGGCGACGGAGTCGTCGCGAACGGGTGATTGCAAGGCGAAGTCGCTCTGGCTTTACGATCAGCTCGGCGACCCGGAGGCGCTTTACGTGATCGGAAAGACTTTCAAGGGAACGAAGTCGAACCACGCCTGGATTTACTGGCACTGCGATTCGCGGTGGTGGATTCTCGATCCGACGAACCGCTCGACGCCCGTCCCCGCGGACACTTTCCCGGACGACCGCTACGTGCCGTATTATTCGTTTGGAAAAGCGGGGACGTTTCGGCATCGCGCGACGGCGCTGTTCCTGGCGAATGCTCCGGCGGCACCCACGGTGGCAACGCCCGCCAAGCCGGGCGTGGCGCGGCGGTGACAAGGAGCGGCGACATTCCTGTCGCCGAACCTCACGCCTCCGCGACTCTCCACCCGCACCGGATAATTGCCGCTTCGCAAAGGCTTGGAGGTCGGCGACAGGAATGTCGCCGCTCCTTGGTCACGCCGCCGCCTGCGCGGTGCGCTTCACTTCGGCGCGGAGACTGTTGCGACCGCCGCGTCCACTCCACCAGAGCACCACGGGCGCGGCGATGAAGACGGAGGAGTAGGTGCCGACGAGCACGCCGACGAGGATCGCGAACGCGAAATCGTTCAGCACCGGCCCACCGAAAATGTAAAGGCCGACCGTGGTGAGCAGCGTGACACCGCCGGTGAGGATCGTCCGGCTCAGCATTTCATTCACGCTCAGGTTCATGATTTCGAGGATGCTGCCGCTGCGTCCGTTGTGGATGCCTTCGCGGATGCGGTCGAAGACGACGATGGTGTCATTGACCGAGTAGCCCGCGATCGTCAGCACCGCGCCGACGATGATGACCGAAAGCTCGCGTCCGAAGAGGGCGAACGCGCCGATAGTGATGATGATGTCGTGCAGCAGCGCCACGAGCGCGCCGAGCGCGAAGCTGAACTCGAAGCGGATGGTGACGTAAATCAGGATGCCGACCATGCCGAGCACGAGCGCGATGACGGAGTTTTTGAGAAGCTCGGAGCCAATGAGGCTGCCAACGTGTTCGAGTTGATCCTGCGCGTAGCCGGCCTGCGGGAATTTTTCGTTGAGATGCTTGAGGATGCTTTCCGCCGTCTTCTCCGGGCTGCGGACGGTGAGGTACTCGCGGGCCTTGGAGGTTTCGATTTGCACGACGGACTCGCCGATTTTGAGTTCCTCGATCGCGCTGCGGATTTCGCCGAGGTCGGGTTTTGGTCCGCTGGCCACGAGGACGAGCCGGTCGCCGCCTTTGAAATCCACGCCGAGCAGGCGGTCGCCGCGGTAGGCCATAACGGCGAAGGACGCCGCCATGATGCTGAGCGAACAGAAGATCGCGATCTTACGCTTGCCGAGGAAGTCGAAGTTCGTCGCGCTGATGAGGCTCGACATTTTCACCCGCTTTAGGATGCCCGCGGTCAGCGCCCACTCGAAGAGATTGCGCGTGACGATGAGCGCGGTGAAGAGCGAGGCGACGATGCCCATCGTGAGGGTGACGGCGAATCCCTTCACCGGGCCCGACGCTTTCCAAAAGAGGATGACCGACGTGATGAGCGTGGTGACATTCGCATCGAAGATCGCCGTGAACGCTTTCTCGAAGCCCGCGGCGACACCCGCCTTCACGGGTTTTCCTTCGGCAAGTTCTTCGCGGATGCGCTCGTAGATGAGCACGTTCGCGTCGATCGCCATGCCGAGCGTGAGGATGACGCCCGCGATGCCGGGGAGCGTGAGCACGGTGCCAAACATGCCCATCGCGCCGAAGAGCACGACGACATTCACGAGCAGGGCGAGATTCGCGAGCACGCCGGAGAAGCGGTAGTAGGCGAGCACGCAGAAGATCGTCAGCCCGATGCCGAGCACTCCCGCGTTCACGCCGCTGCTGATGGCGTCCGCACCCAGCGAGGCGCTGGCGCTGCGCTCGTCTTCGACGACGACGGGTGTGGCGAGCGGATTTTCGAGGACGCTCGCGAGCTGCCGCGCCTGCTCGTCCTTGAAGTTGCCGGAGATCGTCGCGCTGCCGCCGTAGATCGCATCCCGAATGACGGGTGCCGACTGAATGACTCCATCCAGGACGATGGCGAATCGCTTGCCGACATTTGCTGCGGTGAGTTTGCCGAAAAGATCGGCACCCTCGCTATTGAACTGAAGGCTCACGCCGTATCCCTCCTTGTCGTAATAAGAATGCGCCGCAGTGACCATGCTGCCGGGAAGATCGGCTTTCTTTTTGACGAGCAACTGCTCCTCGAACGGCTTGCCGTTGCGCTCATCCTTGTAAGTCTCGACCTTGTAGGCCGGATCGGGCGCGGCGCTTCCGGCGAGGATTTGATCGCTGTTCGGATGCACCATGCGGAACTCCAGCTTCGCGACTTTTTGAAGCTGCGCGCGCGTGTCATCGAGCTTCTCCTTACTCAGCCCCGGAATCTGCACGAGGATGCGATCCGTCCCCGACGGCGTGATGATCGGCTCGCT
>JAYVRQ010000412.1:0-4857 GCA_043776145.1 Chthoniobacteraceae bacterium | reverse complement strand
CGGCGTGGGGATGGTGATCTCGCCGTGGTCGAGCTTCACATTGGAAAGGATGACGCCCGCGCCGAGATGCGCGCGGTAGCCGATGATCGAGTCGCCCGCGTAGCTGAAGTGCGGAATTTTCGCCTCGTCGAAAATGATCGTGTTTTTGAACTCGCACGAGTTTCCCAGCACGCAGCCCGAGCCGACGATGACGTTTTCGCGGATGTAGCAGCCGTTGCGAATCTCGCAGCCCTCACCGATCCACGCCGGGCCTTTAATCATCGCGCCCTGCTCGATGACGGTGCCATTTCCCACGAAGACCGCGCCGCTCACGAACGGCTTGCCGATCATGCGCCCGTTGATCGCGGGCTTGAGGCGGAATTGCAGGTAGCTGGTGATTTGTTTGAGCGCGTCCCAGACGTGGACCCCGTTCTCGAAGAGCATCCGGTGCTCGGTGTGATTGAGGTCGAGGAAATCTTGCGGGGCGAAAGTCATGGCGGGGCTTTGTAGCGGGCGATGGTGCAACTCACAAACTTTCTCTGCCGGGGAATGCGATGCTCCAAAAGTGAAGCGACTGCAAAAGCAGCCCGAGGGCGCTCCTGCAGTCGCGTGAACACTTTGTCTGTTGCTTTAGACTGCGGCCTGCCGACGGCGGCGCGCGGCGAATGCGCCGACACCGGCGAAGAGCAGTGCGGCAGTCGTGGGCTCGGGAACTGGGCCGGGAGTCACGATGAGCGCACCGCTGGGCGTGATCTGGATGGTCGCCACGCTCGCGGATTGCAGCGGTCCGCCTGAACCGCCTCCTGCACCCGCCGGGGAGCCATCTCCACTGCCCGAGGCACCCCAGAAGACCGGATTGGGATCGTAAAGTCCGGTTGCGGGATTGATTCCGCCGCCGGGGAGCCCGCCTGGCTGGCCGCTGCCAAATCCACTCGGAATGCGGAGGGAAACTTCGAGTTCCACGAGCAAATGCGGATTCACCGAAAGCGTCGATGGTCCGGGCGATGTCGCACCGAAAATGCCAAAATTCGCCGCCAAACCATCGGGCGTTCCATCGACATCGAGATCTACGAAAACATCGAAGAAGCTGCCACCGACGGCTCCACCGCCACCTTGCAGCGCCGGATTGCTGCCGACGAAGAGCACCGAGATGTTTTGCTTGTCGCCCGTGGGACGTCCGGGGAGCGTGACCGGAAAGGTCACGCTGGCGAACGTCTCATTGGGAGATGGCGCGCTTGTGCGCGGGAGAAAATCATACATCAGATGCAGTTGGAGGGCACCCGAGGCACTGGCAACGTTGTGGGAAATCGCCGCATACAGCAGGGTGTTCCGGTTTGGATCGGAGAGCGAGGTGGGCACCGCCGTCGTTCCCGGCGAGGAAATGAAGGCAAACGGCGTGACGTCGGACCATTCGCCGACGATAGCCCCGCCGGAGAGGCCATTGGTGAACTGGCCGTCGAGCGTGAAGGAAAACGCGCTGATCTGCGCGCTGCTGGTGGCCGGGAGCGCGAAGCTCGCGGCGGCGGCAATCAGGCCGGTGAGCGCGAGCTTGGCGGAGGTAACCCGAAGGCCGGGTCTGGAGGGTTGTTTGGAAGCGTGGTTTTTCATGTGTGTTGAGTGTTGAAAATTAGCGGAGTCGCTAATCAACCACTCTTTTATTCAAAAAACGCCGATCCTGTCGATGGGAAAATGTGACTATTTGCGTGTCCGCAAAGGGATTACACACCCGGCTACTCGATCCGCCGCGCCATCTGCTGCGCGAGCAGGCAAAGCTCCGCGGCCTTGAAAGTGTGCGCCTGCGTCATTGCGTTTTCCGTGCGGTTCAGGCAGTCGAGGATGAGCGCGCCGAAAAATGGATAACCTGTTTCGCCGTGACAGCGGATGTGGTGCTCGCCCGCGTGATCGACGAGAAAAAGGTGATCGCCCTCAATGTCCGTGGCGACGTTGAGATACTTCCGCAATTCCATGTAGCCCGCCGTGCCGACGATGAACGTGCGCCCGTCGCCCCATGTCCGCAGGCCATCGGGATTCAGCCAGTCGATGCGGATGTAATTCGTCGCGCCGTTGTCCGCGATCAGGTTCGCATCGCCCCAATCCTCGAACTCGGGATGATCCTTGTGATGATAATTCGCGACCGAGGCGTTCACGACCTTCGCATCCTTCGCTCCCGCGTAGTGGAGAAACTGCTCGAACTGATGCGAGCCGATGTCGCACAAAATCCCGCCCGTTTTTTCCTGCGACCAAAACCAGTCGGGCCGCGACGCGGGCGAACTACGATGCGGCCCGAGTCCGATGACATTCACGACGCGCCCGATCGCACCCTGCTCGATGAGCTGCCCCGCGCGCACCGCGCATTCCACATGCAGCCGCTCGGAAAAATAGACCGCGTATTTGCGCCCCGTCGCCGCGACTTTCGCGCGCGCGTCGGCGAGCTGCGCGAGCGTGGTGAAGGGCGTTTTGTCGGTGAAATAATCCTTCCCTGCATCCATCACGCGGCAACCCAGCGGCCCGCGCTCGCTGGGCACCGCCGCCGCCGCGACGAGTTGGACATCGGATTTTTCCAGCACCGCATCAAGACTCGGCAACGGCTGTGCATCGGGAAAAACAACGCGAAATTTCTCCACCTTCGCCGGATCGGGATCGAAGACGTAGCGCAGTTCGCCGCCCGCCTCGATGAGCCCTTTGCACTGGCCGTAAATGTGGCCGTGATCGAGCGCCGCGGCGGCGAAAACAAATTCGCCGGGTTTGACCACCGGCGCAGGTTTGCCCTCGGGGGCGTAGTTCATTCCGTCGGATTTTTGCATGGGCGGCGAAGGTAGCGGGCGGATTTGAAATTCCAAATCCCAAGCACCAAATCCCAAATAAATTTCAAAGTATGCGGACGACGCGGAAACCATGCCTCGTTGGATTTTTGAAAACGCAGAGGCGCAGAGACGCAGAGAACGCAGAGGTTTCCATGCGGCATTTCTCTCTGCGATCTCTGCGCCTCTGCGTCTCTGCGTTTTCAAATCCGCGCTTCCAAATTTCAAAATGCGTGTGCGATTCGGTTCCGGCTCCCTGAAATTTTCCGCCTTTCCACGCCTTGGAATTTATTTGGAATTTGGTGCTTGGTACTTGGAATTTTCCCCGCCTCCTCCCGTCATAGCCCCGCATGAAAACCCGCATCCTCGCCGCCCTGCTGCTCACGACCCTCAGCGCCCGCGCGCTCACCGACCAGGAACTCGACTCCATCGGCCGCCGCGTTTGGAAGAACGAATGCGGTGGGACGCGCGACGGGCTGACTTCGTGGAACGCGGGCGAAAACTTTGCGTCGCTCGGCATCGGGCATTTCATCTGGTATCCGAAAGGCGCGCGCGGGCCGTTCGAGGAGAGTTTTTCGAAGCTCGCAAAATATCTCGCGGCAAATGGCGCGGCGGTGCCGGAATGGGCGCGGGGCGATTGCCCGTGGAATTCACGCGCGGAGTTTCAATCGCAGTTTCACGGCGCGCAGGCGAATGAACTGCGCGCCCTGCTTTTCGAGACGCTGCGTTGGCAAAGCCGCTTTCTCGCACAGCGGATGGAGGAGAGTCTGCCGAAGATGCTCGCGTCGGCCCCGGCGGCGCAGCGCGAAAATGTGCGCGCGCAATTCGAGCGGCTGCGCGCGACCGGCGCGGGGACGTTCGCGCTGATCGACTACGTGAATTTCAAAGGCGAGGGGACGAAAGCGGAGGAGCGATACGACGGCGAAGGATGGGGGCTGCTGCAAGTGCTCGCCGGGATGAAGGGAAGCGGCAGTGGAGCAGCGCGCGAATTCGGCGCGAGCGCCGCGGCGGTGCTGACGCGGCGCGTGCAAAATTCGCCGCCCGCGCGCAACGAGCAGCGATGGCTCGCAGGCTGGAAGAGCCGCGTCGCGGCCTACGGAGATTGAGCCTGAAAACGGCGATGGAGAATACCGCGAAAGACGCAAAGAACTCGGATGACGCGGAAGAGGAAGGGTTTCGGTTCCCAGGACGGGAATTGCTTTGGTTTAACCCTTCGGTGAACGCTCCTCGTTTCACGAACTCCGCGTTCTTCGCGTCTTCCGCGTCTTTCGCGGTTCTCATCGCCGTTTTTAGGTTGAAGGCTGGCAGCATCCGCCGCCGCCCGAGTCGCAGCAACTCGACTCACCGTCGAACAGACCGATGGTTCGACTTTCACCGTGCCGCTCACCTTTTACCCGACGCTCCTGCTGGCCTCGGAAGAGGAACGGAACGCGATGGAAGTCAGTCCATACTCCCTCCGCTGGGAATCGCTCGACTGCGACCTCGGCATCGAAGGTCTCCTGCAAGGCGCAAAGCACCCGAAGCTCGCCGAGAAAGCCTGGCAGCGATTCCAGCAGCGCCAGCACGCAGCGGCATGATGCGCGTCCGCCATCCTCGTGCCCAAGTTGGGGACTTGGGCACGCACTTGCCGGGGCAATTCCAGTGCGCGGCGGGCGGTGGGCGTCGTCCGCGCAAGCTCTCATCTACTCGTTCTGCGTCCCCCTGTTGCGAGGGCACGAAAACCCGGTTGCTCGTCGTGATTGCAGTGAGTAGCCTGCGCGCATGACCACCGCCGTCGAAGCCATCTACGAGGACGGACTGCTGCGCCCACTTCAGCCGCTGTCGCTGCCCGAGCACACCCACGTCCGCCTCTCGGTCGAAACGCTTCCCGACGATCCCGAGCGCGCCGCCTGGCTGGCGCAATCGGAACGCCGCCTGCGCGAGGTCTGGGACAACGAGGCCGACGACGTTTTCAATGAATTGCTCACGCGATGACCTAGTCCTGCTGCCCATTCCGTTCACGGACTTGAGCAGCCGCAAAGTGCGTCCCGCCATCGTCATCGGCTTCGGCAGCTTTCCCGGCGACCTCTTCGTCGTC
>JAYVRQ010000411.1:0-4864 GCA_043776145.1 Chthoniobacteraceae bacterium | reverse complement strand
GCGGATGTGCGGACGACGGAGATTTACACGCAACTGGCGCGGGCGATGCGGGGCGAGATCACCAGTCCGCTGGATGATTTGTAAGCGGGTGTTTGGGGACTTGGGAACGAGTTCGTGAAACGAGCGATGGGTGCGTTTAACCGCTCGCAGATTCCCCCTGTGCCCCACCGCAGAGCGGTGCGAAAGGGCATTTTTTTGCCGGTTTGGCGCGTGAAGCAGGGGCAATGGATTGCTTTTTGCCGATTCCCGTTTGGGAAGCGGCAAAAAACAGTTGCTTTGCGGCGTTTTCCAAACGGGAACCGGCGTGGAAAATGGGTGGAGTACGGTTTGCGTGTGAGTCGCGGGATAAATGAACTGCTTTACGTCGATTTCTCAACCTGCTGTTGTTTGGCCGTGCCAAAACCACAACATTTTGCGGTAGGCGGGTTGGACTTTCATGGGGCGGTTGCCAGTTCGTTGCGCCCTGCCTTCCCTCCGTTTCCCACAAACAAAAACATCTCCCGAAACTCGTCTCCGAACTCACGCTCCGGCTGCGCCAGGGGCGGCGACGACGATCCTGCTGGAAGAAGGGACGACGGTGCCGTTCATCGCACGGCATGGGAAGGAGAAGACGGAGGAACTCGACGAAGTGCAGATCAATGGCGATTCGCGACCGACCGGGAGCGTGGGCAATTCGTCCCGTCGTTAGTTTCTCCAAAGAATCCGCTTGGCGGCAAATCATACGTATGCGTAAAGAATCACCGACCGCCCATTTCACTCCGACTCCATGAATCACCGACTCCTCTCCATCCTCGCCCTCGCCTCGCTCTCACCCGCCACCCATGCCGAAGACTGGCCGCGCTGGGGCGGCGGCGATCCGGGGCGGAACATGTATTCGGCGGTGAAAGGTCTGCCGGTGAAATTCGGGCCGAAGAAGGCGGACAAGCAGGGGCATTTCGCCATCCAGTTCAAGCCGAATACCGAGGAGGTCGATCTGAGCGATGCGGAGAATATCAAGTGGGTGGTGAAGTTGGGTTCGCAGACTTATGGCAATCCGGTGGTCGCCAGTGGGAAGGTGCTGGTGGGCACTAACAATGCGACGCCTCGCGATGCGCGGTTCAAGGATGATAAGTCGGTGCTGTATTGCTTCGATGAATATACCGGCAAGTTTATCTGGCAGTTCACGGTGCCAAAGCTGGCCTCGGGAAAGGTGAACGATTGGGAATACCTCGGGCTGCTGAGTTCGCCGAATGTCGAGGGTGACAAGGTATGGCTGACGACCAGCCGTTGCGAAGTCGTGTGCCTCGATCTCCAAGGCCAGTCGAATGGGAATCAGGGACCGTTCATGGATGAGGGCCAGTATATGCCCGGCCCCGGAAAGCCCAAGGTGGAAGTAACTCCCGCCGACGCTGACATTTTGTGGAAATATGACATGATGGAAGAACTCGGCGTCTTCCCGCACAACGCCACGAACTGCTCCGTCATCAACCTCGGTGACAAACTTTTCACCTGCACCTCGAACGGCCAGGACTGGACCCACGTCAACATCCCCGCGCCGAACTCCCCGAGCTTCATCATCCTGAACAAAGCGACCGGAGAATTTCTCGCGGAGGACGACGCGAAGATCGGCACGAACATCAAGCATGGCCAGTGGACTTCGCCCTCGCTGGGTAAAGTGGGTGGGAAAGATCAAGTCTATTTCGGCGGTGGCGACGGCATCCTGTATGCCTTCGATCCGACTCCTGTGAAAGAGGGTGAGGACCAGTTGATGAAAAAAGTCTGGTGGTTCGACGCCGTGCCCGAGGAATACAAGAAGGACAAGGCTGGCAAACCCATCAAGTATCCCGCCGCGGAAGGCCCGAGCGAGATCAATGCGACGCCGGTTTTTTACAAGAACCGCGTCTATGTCCCCATCGGACAGGATCCCGAGCACGGGGAAGGGGTCGGGCGTCTGGTCTGCGTCGATGCCACCAAGAAGGGTGACATTACCAAGACCGGACTCATCTGGGACTTTAAGGAAATCCACCGCAGTATCAGCACTGTCTCCATCGACCCGGAGAAAGGGTTGCTCTTCATCGCGGACTTTAGCGGCTTTGTCTTCTGCCTCGATGCGGAGACTGGCAAAAAGTATTGGGAGCACGACATGCAGGCGCACATCTGGGGCTCGACGTTTGTGGCCGATGGCAAAGTCTATATCGGCGATGAAGACGGCGACGTGGTGGTGCTCGCGGATGCGAAGGAGAAGAAAGTGCTGAACGAGATCAACATGGGTGCGGCGGTCTTCTCCACACCCATCGTGGCGAATGGCACGATGTACGTCGGCACGCAGACCCATCTCTTCGCCATCGCCGAAGGCGCGAA
This sequence comes from Chthoniobacteraceae bacterium, assembly GCA_043776145.1. Taxonomy (GTDB): domain Bacteria; phylum Verrucomicrobiota; class Verrucomicrobiia; order Chthoniobacterales; family Chthoniobacteraceae; genus JANLQB01. The sequence goes on along the minus strand of JAYVRQ010000411.1, from coordinate 2,524 downwards.
GCCGGTGGCGGAGAAAAAGTAGCACGCTACTTTTCCCGAACCGTGAACACGCTCGCAGCCCGCCTCGGCATGACGACCCACGTCTCGGCGCTGCTGCGCAAGGCACGCAAGGCGGGGCTTGCAACGCCGGATGACCTCTCGAACCTTGCGGCCCAGCGTGGCTGCCGACACTACTGGCACGAAGGCGTGCCCAAGGGCGAACTGGCGACGCGCGCGCAACTCAGCGACGAGGAATTAGCCATCGCGCTGCTGAATGTGGCGCTACCATTCGATCCGCACGCGATCCGGTGCGGCGCGGCGATGGTGAGCGCGGAAGGAAATACTCCCAAGCGCCTCGCGTGGCTTGCGAAGCTGGAACGCTCCGAGCAGGTGCTGCGCTACGTCGCGGAGTGCGGGAAGAAGTATGAGCCGGAGAATGCGTTTTGGGATGAATTACTCGCGCTGCTTCCTGTGTTCCCGCCGCTCCCCGACGGCGCGCTGCCCCATCCGACGCGGTTTATCGAGATGACTGGATTCATCCCCGGCGTGGGCCGCAAGCTGGTGACGCAGTGGGAGCGTCCACGAAGGAAGAAGACTGCGGCATGAGCAATGCCGCCCGAATTCTAACTGTGCTCGATGGTCTGCTAACACGCGACGCCTCGCTCATCCTCTACGGACGTGCAGCCATTGCGCTCGGCTTTGAAAACCCTCCGCCCGCCACGCTGCGCTCGCTGGATGTCGATGCCCTCTTGAGCACGTCTTACGAAACCGCCTTTGCGGATACTCCCGAGTTTTGGGAAGCGCAGGAGGAATTGAATCGCCTCCTGGAAGACGAGGGGCTTTACATGACGCACATTTTTCCCGCCGACATGGTCTTCCTCCGTCCGCAGTGGGAAAGCGAGATCGTACCGACGCTGCGCCCGACTCTCAAATACCTCCGGCTCTTCCGCCCTGCGACGCTCGACTTGCTGCTGACCAAGATGATGCGCGGGAACGATGAGCAGGACATGCAGGATATCGACTTTCTCATCCGCCACGATTGTCTCACTCGACCGCAAATCGAGGGTGCATTTTCCGAAGCGGTGATTCCCGACAATCAAGAACTTCGCGACGCCTTTGCCCGTGCGCGGCCCACCGTGCTTTCGCTTGCCGCAAAGGCTGCGGTGGATGGCTATGCGCTGCCGGGTCGCTAACACTTCACTTTTCCATGAGCACTTCCACTTCACGCCTCGGCCTTACCCAATGGCTCGTCATCGTCATCGCGAGCATCGGGTTTCTTTTCGACACCTATGAACTGCTGATGACGCCGCTCGTCGCGGTGCCGGCGATTGCGGAGTTGCTGAATCTTCCGCCGAACAATCCACGAGTCACTGACTGGACCGGGCAGCTGCTTTGGATCACGGCGCTGTGCGGTGGGACGTTTGGGCTGCTGGGCGGCTGGCTTATTGATCGCTTTGGACGGAAGCGCATCATGGCGGCGAGCATTTTTCTGTATGCGTTCTCGCCGTTCGCGGCGGCGTTCAGCACCTCGCTGCCGATGTTCGTGTTCTTTCGCTGCACGACGTTCATCGGCGTGTGCGTCGAGTTCGTCGCGGCGATCACCTGGCTCGCGGAGCTTTTCCCGGATGCGCGGCAGCGGAAGATCGTGCTCGGTTCCACGCAGGCGTTTGCCTCGCTCGGCGGGCTGCTGGTCACCGCGATCAATGTGTGGATCCTCGACCACGCGAATGCGCTGCCCGCGCTGCCGCTGCCCGACCTTTTCAACGGGCACGCCTCGTGGCGCTATCTGCTGACGACGGGACTGCTGCCAGCCATCCCAATCGCGCTGCTGCTGCCCTTCGTGCCGGAGTCGCAGGTGTGGCGGGAAAGGCGCGCGGCGGGGACTTTGCAGCGGCCCAGTTTTGGCGCGCTTTTTTCGCCGGAATTGCGGCGCGCGACGCTCGTGACGGCAGCGCTTTCGGCGTGTGCGTATGCGGCGGCGTTTGGCGCGCTCCAACTTACCCCGCTGCGCATCGCGCCGGGTTTGCCCGAACTCACTGAGCAAAGAAAAGCGATGAAGCCGCTGACCGATGAAGCGGGCGAACTCAACAAACAACTCATCGCCTTGCTGCCCTCGTTCGATCAAGCCGTCGCCGAAGTGCCCGGCTTGCGCGAACTCGCGGCGCTGCGTTCAAAAAATCGCGTGGCTTTTCGGCAGGCAAACAAGATGTCGGCGAATGAAAAAACACTCGCGCTGACGAACGACTTCAAACAACTCGGCGCGAAGCTGGATGAACTGACAGCAGCGAAGCCTGATGCGAAGAAGGCAGTCGTCGAGCGCGAGAAAATCCTCAAGGCGCTCGGCGACAATCGCGAGAAAATCGAGCCGCTCGACAAGGCGGTGAAGGAGCGCGGGAACACGGTCCAGTTTCGCCAGGAAATGGGCGGACTGCTGGGCCGGATCATCCTCGCGCTGCTGCTCGTCACCGCCATCGCGAAGCGCACGCTGCTGCGGCTCTTCATCGTGCCGGGACTCGTCGCATTTCCCGTTGCGTATTTCCATTTC
>JAYVRQ010000410.1:0-4875 GCA_043776145.1 Chthoniobacteraceae bacterium | reverse complement strand
AAAAAAACGCCGATCGAAGACGAACCGCCGAGCCTGCAAAAGCGCAGCCGCAAATCGCAGGCCGGCGGCATTTCGCGCGCGATCGGGAGGATGCAAATCTTGTCGTTCGTGACCAGCCATCCGCCGCTCATCCACCAGCCGCCGACGATGGCGGACGCGGCGGGATCGCGCGGCCACTCGATGCGCTGCCACGGCGCTTCGGCGGCGGGAGCGGGCTGGATTTCGGCGCGCGGATTTCTTTTCACGATCCACACACCGACGCCCGCGAGCGCCGCCGCCGCGCCGGTCGCGAGCATTTGGCGGCGGGAAAAAATCGACGCCCGCGCATCGAGCGCGCGGAGTGCGGCGGACATCTCCGGCGGGCGGCGCGCGGGCTCGGGACGCAGCGCGGCGTGGATGAACGCATCGAGCGGCTCCGGCACGTCCGGCCGCAATTCGCGCGCGGGGCTGAAACTGCCCTGCGGCAAACGGCCCGTCAGCATTTCATAAAGCATGACGCCGAAGCTGAAGACATCCGTGCGCGCATTGACGGCCTCGCCGCGCAATTGCTCCGGCGCCATGTAGCCGGGCGTGCCGAGCGCCGCGCCCGTCTGCGTGAAACGGCCCGCGTCCGGCGCGGTCGAAAACGCCATCCCAAAATCGCCCACGCGCGCGCGGCCCTGCGCGTCGATCAGCACGTTTTCCGGCTTCACATCGCGATGCACGACGCCCGCCGCGTGCGCCGCGCGCAGCCCTTCCGCGATGTCGCGCGCCCAGGCGAGCGCCTGCGCGAGCGTGAGCCCGCCGGGTGCGATGTGCCGCCGCAGCGCGCCGCCGTCCACGAGTTCCATGACGATCGCGAGCCGCCCATCGTCCAGCCGCACGCAGTCGTGGACGGTGACGAGATTCGGATGGCGCAGTGCCGCCATCGTGCGCGCCTCGCGCTCGAAACGCTCCGGCAGCCAGCCGCCCGCGGGCAGATCGGAGCGCAGCACTTTCACCGCGACCTCGCGCCCGAGGCTCTCCTGCCGCGCGCGAAAGACCTCGCCCATGCCGCCGCGCCCGAGCGATTCGAGGATTTCGTAGCCGGGTAAAACGAACGCGGATTCCGCGGGCGCGGCGCTCATGCCGAGACGCACGAGCGCCGCGGCATCGAGGCCGGAGAGCGGGCGCGGAGTTGGCGTTTCATCTGGCACGCCGCGCAAGGTGCCACCGGCGCGCAAACGCGCCAAGAGGGTTTCAAGGCCGCGCCAACTGAAAGCCCGCTTGTGCCAAAGCTCGCGCGGCATCCGCGCGGGTCGCGCCGAGTTTGGGCGCGGCTTCGAGGAAGTCTTCCGCGAGCGCGGGATAACACGGATGACGTTCGCGTTTTCCAAGACCCGCGACATCGAACGGCTCGATCGCGGCGTGGATGCGCGTGAGAGACGGGACGCGGCAGCATTCGCGCAGCGCGGGGCCGAAACGCGGATCGTCGTGCAGCAGGAAGGAGCGCGCGAGGTCGGGACGGTGCAGACGGCGCGCGGATTCGGAGAAGCTCGCGGCGGCGAAATAGAGCAGCGTCAGCGCGGAGAAAATCTCGAAGTCGCCCATGTTCGCGTAGAGCGCGGCGACGAGCGCGGCGGTGGCGTCGAGTTCGGAAAAAGTCCGGCGCTCGTACTCGGCCAGCGCATCGGACTGGCAGCCGCCTTCGATAATTCGCGCGAGTCTTTCCACACCGAGCAGCGTGAGTGGGAAGCCGGTCGAGAGCAGCGGATCGACTACGCCCGCCGCGGATGGCAGCATCGCCCAATTCGCGCCCGCCGCCGCGCTCGTGCGGAAGGCGACGCGCGGCTGGTGCATGAATGGGGTCGCGGGTTTTGCGTTTGCAAATTGCTCGCGCACCGACGGGAGACGGTCGAGCACGCGCGTCCACGACGCTTCACCGCCGCCGGTCGTCACGACGCCCGCGCTGGTCAGGCCGTTGTTGAAACGCAGCACCCAAATCCAACCGCCATCGAAAACGTGATGCAGCGCCGCATCGTCCGGCGGATAAGGCGCGCGCTCCGGCGCAGCGTGCAGCGCCTCCCATTTTTCCACGCCGCTGAAGTGCGCGAAGAGCGCCTGCGTTTTTGGAAACGCGGCGAATTCATTTTCCCGCAAGCCGAGTGCGCGATGGAGAAATCCGCGCGGCCCGCTCGCGTCGATCACGAAACGCACGCGGATCGTCGAGCCGTGCTGATCCGCGAGCGTGAAGCCCGCGTCGTCACGCGCCTTGACGGAAAGCTGCGTCCGATCCCGAAGCTCGACGCCCATCTCCTGCGCCTGCCCGACGAGATACTGATCGAAGTCTGGGCGATACCAATGCGTGTCGGCAATCGCATCGTGCGGGCTTGCCGCCACGAGCAATTGCGAATCGGAAAACGGTTCATCGAATCGGTGATGCAAAAACGTGAAGCCGCGCTTCAATCCGCAGCCGAGGTGCGGCAGCGATTTCTGCCACGTTCCCCATTTGCAAAGCGGACGAACGCCGGGCAGGTCGTAACGCTGCGCGAGATTTTCGAGCAGCAGATTCGCGAGCGGGGTGGAGGATTCGCCGATGGCGAAACGCGGATGCGCGCCGCGCTCGATCATCACCACGGAATGGCCGAGCCGCTGAGCGATCATCGCGATGAGCGAACCGGCGAAGCCGGAGCCGATGATTGCGATGTCGAAGTCAGGGTGCATCCGTAGCTGCGACGTCCTCGTCGCAGGAAGTTCCGGCGGCGTCCCCGCCGCCTGTCCACCGGCACGCGACACGCGGCACCACCACCTGGCGCAGATTCATTTCCTGGAGCCGTTCGCGCCGCGATGGGAAGCACGCTGCGCACTCCGAAAAATTTTCCAAATCCCAAAGGTCCGCGAAGACGCGGCCCCGCTGCAAACCGATGCCGTAATCGAACGCGGCTTCGAGCGTTTCCAATTTCGGCGGTGAAAAATCGCCGCTCGCCGCGAGTGCTTCGAGCGCGCCGTTTCCCGCGCGCGTCGGGATGAGCGACACGACGCCCGCGCCGCAGTCGAAGGCGAAATCCACGGAGCGTCGCGCCCATTCGAGCGCAGCGGCTTCGTCGAGAAAGGGCGGTTTCACGAGGACGAATACGCGCAGCGAAATGTCGTGGGCGCGCAGGAATGCCGCCGCCTTTGCGAAGCGATCCAGCGTCATTCGTTTGTTGAGCTTTTCGAGCACGGCTGGTTCCACCGTTTCCAAACCCATCGCGACTTCCAGCCGCCCCGCGAGCAAATCACGGAAGCGCAGCACGGAGTCGCCGATGAGCGCCGGATGGCTTTCCACGATCACGCGCTCGAAGCCGCGCACGCGCTCGGCGATGGCCGGGAAATCCTCCGGCGGAATCGCGCGCGGGTCGAAAAAGCTGCCGGCGTTGTAGAGTTTGATCTGCGTGGCACGGGCTTCCAGCCCGCTGTCGTGGATTCCCTGCGGGCTGGAAGCCCGAGCCACGGCAAGCTGCCGCAGCGCGAAATCAATCTGCTCTGGGATCGCGCCCGGCGGGACGGATTCCGTGAGCGTGTTGCGCCACAGGTCGCACACCAGGCAGCGCCACGGGCACTCGCGATTCGTCAGGAAGATCGTCGCAACGCGCGCGACCTCGCCGGACTCGGCGCGCTCGTCTTCCACGAGAAACGCGGACGGTTTTCGCGCATCGACAACGTGGCGCGGCGGACGGCGCGCGAGGATCCACTCGGCGCGCTCGCGACTGCCGCGCGGATACGGCGCGTCGCTCACGCGTACATCGCGAGGAACTGCCGCCGGTAGATCAGTTCCTCGTCGGGCAGCCGCTCGCGCAGTTTTTCGCGCGGCACCGCGCCGTGCTGGAAGCGGCGCTTTTCAAACACCGGCATGTCGAAACCCGTGAGCGCCTTCACGCCGCGCGCGACGACTTCGCCCTTGAGCGCGTAGAGCTTTTCCACCGAAGACTCCGTGAGCGCGTCGAACGGAATTCCCTCCGCGACCGCGACGACGCCGGGCCGCGTGAATGGGCTGAAGCCCTCGAAGTCAAAATGCCGGGCGGGCGCGTAAGTGCGCGCGTAGCTGCGGCTGAGCCCGCCGCTGTAGGTGAGCGAATGTTTGATGCGCCCGACGCCCCAGCCTTCGTGGTAGAGCATCAGATTGTTGACGACGCTGCGGATGGTCAGCTCGGGGTTTTCCTCGATGGGATAGTCCTTCAAATTTTCATCGCCGCCGTCGCCGTCGATGAGCCAGCGCCAGTCGGGATAGCGCGCGCGGATGCCGCGGCAGAGCATCAGGCCCATCGACGCGCATTGCACATCGAGCGGCTTGTAGTCTTCGAGCACGCGGATCGTTTCCGCCACGTCGATGTCGGCCAGACCGGTCTCGATCGGCTCGTGGAAAAGGCCGAGTCCGAGTTGGTCGAGAAACGCGCGCGCCTGCCGCGCGTCCGGCCCGTCGCCGCAATCGAGCGTGAATGCTTTCAGCCGCCCGAGATCGAGCCCGAGCTTTTGCATCGAAAACCAAGTCGCGAGAAAAACGGCCCCGCTGTCGATGCCGCCGGAGAAGCAGACTCCGACAGGATCGCGCGTCGGGATGCCGCGCAGCCACTTCGCGATTTCATTGCCGAGCGCGCCGATGTAGCGGCGTCCGATTTCATCCAGATCGGCTGGCAGCGCATTTCGCTCCGGCGTGAAAAAGCGCGTGTAAGTCGGATCGGGATCGGGACAGCCGAGCAGATGGATTTCCACCACGTAATGCGCCGGAACCATGCGCGTGTAGCTGGGATGAAACTGCCCGCCAAACCCGCTCGCCTCCAGCCACGCGCGAATCGCGTCGATGCGATCCGCGACGATGAGCGCCGGGCCTTCGCTCCGCTTCGCGAGAAAGTAGCGCAGCGGACGATCGAGCGAGCG
>JAYVRQ010000409.1:0-4875 GCA_043776145.1 Chthoniobacteraceae bacterium | reverse complement strand
GCGCGCCCAACTCCCCGGCGACCGCGAAACGGCGATTACTCTGCTCCAGCATTGGATGGATGAGGAAAGCGATCATCCGCCCGGCACCGACGCCGACTAGCTGCCACGCGCTCTCGACCAGGATCGCGCCGGACAACGACCGCTCTTCCCACCTGCGCTCAAGAGAGTGACTTGGTGAGCCGCACCGTGTTGCTCGATGCAGGGCCGCTCGGTTTGGTCACAAATCCGACCCTCTCACCCGCAGGCCGGCAATGCTCCCGCTGGTTGCAAGACCTGCTCACCGCGGGCGTCCGCGTTATCGTTCCCGAAATCGCCCACTACGAAATCCGCCGCGAACTCCTGCGCGCCGGCAAAACTGCCGGCCCCGCCAAACTCGACGCCCTGGCGCAGGCACTCGAATACCGCCCCATCACCACCGCCGCCATGCGTCGCGGCCGCGGAGTTCTGGGCAGAGGCCCGGCAGCAGGGGCAGCCCACCGCTCCCGACACCAGCCTCGATGCGGATGTCATCCTCGCGGCGCAGGCCGACACGCTCGCAGTGCCCGACTGCATCATCGCCACCACGAATGTCGGACACCTCTCGCGCTTCGCCACCGCCGACATCTGGCCAAACATCCTCCCGCCCGCCTCGCCCGCGACCACAGATTAACCAGAGCCTCAATCCCCCGCCACGCAGCGAAACTGCCCTGCCAAAGCGCGTTCACAGGTACCCGATTCGGCCAGGAGGCGGAAAAATTCACAATTTACAGACCAACCCCGTTTTCGGACGCGTTTTCCGGACCCGACCCCGTTTTCCGGACCCCGTTTTCCGCCGTTCAGACCGACCCCGCTCCCCGCCGTTCTGAACGTGATGGGCGGCGGGACCGCGACGGTGACGATTCAATACGACGCGGAGGGAGCGGGGACTTTCGATGTGTTTGTGAAGGTGCCGGGGTCGAATGATTACACGCTCGCGGCGGGGGAGATCGCGGAGAAGGAGTTCACATTCACGAACGTCTCGGGCGCGCCGTGGATCGTGAAGTGGTCGGGAAGAACGCGTAGGGCGCAGGCCAGGAGAGCGACGAGGCGAATTTCTCGGGGCCGGTGTAAGGGCAATCGACAAACGCGAGATTGACGGCTGAGGCAAAACCGGGGAGAACCTCCCGGCGATGCCGAACGAGCCGCAGGAATCGGGAAACCAAGCCACCGCGCCGGAATTGTCGCCGGGCGTGAAGCTGCTGCGCACGCTCGCAGGGCATACTGCCGCCGTCCGGAGCGTGGCATTTGGTCCGAAGGGCCATACTTTGGTTAGCGGGGGTGCCGACGGGACAGTGCAACTGTGGGAGCTGCACACTGGTCAATTCCTGAGCTCTTTCGAAGAGGACACCGACTGGGTCCGGAGCTTGGCCTTTGATCCAAAGGGCCGCACGCTGGCTAGCGGCGGTGTCCAGAAAACCGTGCAGTTGTGGAATCCGCGTAATGTCAAGCGGCTGCGTTGTCTCGAGGGTCACCTCGGTACCGTCTTGAGCCTGGCTTTCGATCCGCAGGGCCGCACCTTGGCCAGCGGCAGTGGCGACCGGACGGTTTTGCTTTGGGACCAACTCACTGGCAAGCTCCTGCACTCCCTCAGAGGGCACAACGGTGGTATTTATAGCGTGGCCTTTGATTCGCAGGGCCTCATGCTAGCTAGCGGCAGTGCCGACGGGACAGTACGGCTATGGGAGTCGCACACCGGTCAACTTCTGCGCTCCCTTGAAGAGCACACCGACTGGGTTCGGAGCGTGGCCTTTGATCCGCAGGGTCGTATGCTTGCCAGTAGTAGCGACGATCGGACGGTGCGATTGTGGGAGCCGCATACCGGTCAGCCTCTGCACTCCCTCGAAGGCCACCTCGGTCCCGTCGAATGCATTGCCTTTTCCTCTGATGGTACTCTCCTCGCCTCCAAGAGTAGCGATCACACCATTCGCCTGTGGCGCTGCGATACTTGGGAACAGGTCGCCGTGATCCCGGAGCCGGCGATTCCCGGTTTGCATCTCGCTGCCCTCGCCTTTCACCCCGCCGAACCGCTCCTGGCCACCAGCGGCTCTGTCCAGGACACGCCCCAAGGCGACCACGGCAAACTCATCCACCTCTACGAGCTAGACCTCACCACGCTGCTGGAACGCCGTTCCTTTTCCATTCCCTCCGTGTATCACACCACGGCGCGAATCGTCCTCGTGGGAGATTCCGGGGTGGGCAAGACGGGGCTTGGGTGGCGGCTGGCTCATGGGAAATTTAAGGAACACGCTTCGACGCACGGACAACAGTTTTGGGTGTGTGACGAACTGGGAGCGCGTCGCGCGGACGGGACGAAGTGTGAGGCAGTGCTGTGGGATCTAGCCGGCCAGCCGGATTACCGTCTCATCCACTCGCTCTTCCTCGACGACGCGGATTTGGCGCTAGTGCTCTTTGATCCCACCCATGCCAGCGACCCGTTGCGCGGGGTCGAGTTCTGGCTCCAACAATTGCGGGGCACGCCGACCCTGCTCGTGGCGGCGCGGTGTGATCGCGGCGACGGGGCGTTGACGGCGGTCGAACTGGAAGCCTTTTGCGTGCGGCGCGGACTGGCGGGGTATGTGCGAACAAGCGCGAGCACGGGTGATGGCCTGGACGATCTTCTGGCGCGGATGAAGTCGCTCATTCCCTGGGAGAAAAAACCAACCACGGTGACGACGGTAACTTTTAAGAAGATCAAGGACTACATGCTGGAGTTGAAGCAGAGTGGGGCCGGGGGTGAGGCGCTGGTGAGTGCGGAGGAATTGCGCATGTGGCTGGGGGCAGCCGACTCGGCGTGGAGCTTCGGTGAGGAGGAGATACTGACTGCAGTGGGGCATTTAGAAACTTACGGCTACGTGAAGCGGCTGCGCACTTCTAAAGGCGAGCAGCGCATTCTGCTCGCGCCGGAGTTGCTGAACAATCTGGCGGCGTCCTTCGTGCTTGAGGCGCGGCGCAATCCGCGCGGGCTCGGGGCGATCGAGGAGAAGCGTCTGCTGGATGGCGGCTGCGATTTTCCCGAACTCAAAGGGCTTCCAGAATCGGCGCGCACGATCCTGCTCGATGCGGCGATGCTGCTTTTCCTCGAACATCACGTCTGCTTCCGCGAGACGCCGCTGAACGAGGAGTCGCTGCTGATGTTCCCGGAGCTGATCAATCTCAAGCGTCCGGTGGAGGAGGAGAAGCCGGTCGAGGAGGGGACGGCCTACACGGTGAATGGGGCGGTGGAGAATGTGTTCGCATCGCTGGTGGTGCTGCTCGGCTACACGCAGACTTTCACGCGCACGCTCCAGTGGCAGAACAATGCGCGCTACGAGGTGAGCGGCGGGGCGGTGTGCGGTTTTCGGCAGGAGACGGAGCGCGACGGGGGGCTGAATTTTGCGCTCTGCTTTTCCACGGATGCGTCGCGGCCGGTGCGGATGATTTTCCAGGGGCTCTTCGAGAGCTTCCTCGCGCGGCGGAATCTGACGGTGCTGCGGTACGAGCCGGTAGTGTGCGGGAAGTGCCGCCATGCGCTCGATCGCGCGGTGGTGCGGCAGCGGCTGAAGGAGGGGAAGACGTTCGCGTTTTGCAACGATTGCGGGAAGCGGCTGGCGCTGGCGAAGGAAGAGCCGATCCAGTTGTCTCGCGAGCAGCAGTCGGAGGTGGAGGAGCAGAGGCGCGCGGCGGATGTGCGGACGCGCTTCGAGCAGGCGGTCTTCCGCGTGCAGGCGTTCGCGACCGAGCAGAAGATCAAGGCGCCTGAGTGTTTCATCAGCTACGCGTGGGGCGACCAGGCGCACGAACGCTGGGTGGAGAAGTCGCTGGCAACCGATCTGCAGAAGGCGGGGATCGCCGTGGTGCTGGACCGGTGGGAGAATGCGCGGATCGGGGCAAGCGTGATGCGTTTTGTGGAGCGCGCCGACGAATGCGACTGCATCGTGGTCGTCGGGACGCCGCTGTATCGGCGGAAGGCGAAGAACCTTGCCTCGGACAAAGGGAGCGTGGTCGCGGCGGAGTATGACGTTGCCGGCATTCGCCTGCTCGGGTCCGAAAAGATGAAGCAGACGGTCTTCCCGGTGCTCGTCGAAGGCGACGCGAAGACGGCGTTTCCCGTCATGCTCCGTGGAAAAGTCTATGCCGACTTCCGCAACGCGGACGGATACTTCATCGCGGCCTTCAACCTCATCCTCAGTCTTTACGGCATCCCGCCGCACCATGCCGCCGTGGCGGACCTGGTCGAGTCGCTCAAGCCCGAACAGGATCGGCTGCGGGCTTGAGCCGAGAGCGGGCGCGACTTCGTGCGTCGCCTTGATGCGCATGGTGCGCTGCGGGGCGGCGGCGAGGTTGACGATGTCGCGGATCTTGACGGTGTTGCGTCCGCCGCCAATGGCGTGCAACCGCTACGCAAACAACACGGCAGAGGGCGGGGCCAGTCCGTGAAAGTTACTCATTTCTCAAGGAATTGCAGATAGCCGCAGGGTTGGTTGTGAAGGGGTGTCCTGACGATTGCCGCATCGAAATAAACGAGCAATTTTCACAGACGGACCCCGCCTCCGGGGCGTGGCGGTTGGCGGAGAACCATGAACCAAACGGATCGTCCCACTTGAGCAACGCAGGGCCGCAAAGGAGAAGTGCCGGGGCGATGCTCAAAACAGGAAAACGATGCGATGCCCCGCGGCGAACGATGGTTCGATGCCGGGCCATGTCGCTTCAAACCGGGTGAGCAAGGCCGGAGTGCGGCAGTTGCCCAGACGCACCCAGAGAAGTCGTCCGGTGTCGCCATCGCGGTTGGCGAGGTGAAAGAAATCTTCGTCCTTTGAGACGACGACACGCCCTTCCGCAGCGGCACGGCTCCAGATGTCGGTGTCGGGTGCGGTGTCC
>JAYVRQ010000408.1:0-4880 GCA_043776145.1 Chthoniobacteraceae bacterium | reverse complement strand
TTCACGGGCGGCCCTTTTTGCGCGGCGTCGGCGGCGGGCACGGCGAGGAGGCGGTACTGTTTGAAGAAGCGTTTGGCGTTGTAGAGCGTCAGCTTTTTCTCGCGCACGGAAATGACGGCGGAAAAATCGGCGGGTGCGATGACGAGTTTCTGGCCGATGCGCAGCATGGGGCCGGTCATGTTGTTCGAGCGGAAGATGAGTTCGGGCGTGCTGTGCGTGCGCATCGAGACGCGGTTCAGCACGTCGCCTTTCGCCACGATGTAGATTTGTTTTTCCGGCGCAGGCTGCTGGGAAAAAAACAGGTCGGCGTTGATTTCGCCGAGCAGGTCGCGAGCTTCGTCGGCCTTGGTGGAGCGGGGAAAATGTTCGATGAAAGCGATGAGCGCAGCGCGGGTCGCCGCCGTGTCGCCCTTCTTTTTCAGTTCCAAGCAGGCATTGAAATCCGGGAGCGACGGATCGGGCGGCGGCGGCGGCGGGCCTCGCTGCTTTTCGGCGCGGAGTGCCTGCTCGGGCTTGATGTAAAGATCGTAGGTGAACCAGGCGGCGGTCCCGAAGACGACGGCAGTGAGGAGCAGAATGAAGAGCGCCTTGACCATGCTGCGCGGGAGGAACGGGGCGGTTTTAGAAAAGTCCGCGACGGCGGAAATCGCGGGTGTTTTCCCCGGCGGATTGCTGGATGAGATCGGCGGCGAATTTCAGCAGGCAAACCTCCCACCCTTCATCGACGCCGATGACGATGGCGCGCAGCGGATCCTCGGCACGATCGACTTCCACCTGAAGCTCGGCGATGACCGTTTCGAGCGGGCGGTGGACGATCCACTCGCGGATGTCCGTCTTGCGCAGCCGGAAGCCGTACTTGAGCAGCGCCATGTCGGCGGCGTTTTCGCGGAGCCAGTCGATGAAGCCCTCGGCGCGCTCGCCGAAGCCTTCCATGAGCGTGTGGTGCAGATGCTCGGGCGTGAGGATTTGCGGGCGCTCGGCGTGCAGCCGGCCTTCGCGGATGCGGACCTGTTCGGTCGAATCCATGAGTTCCGCGACGAGGTGAAAGTGGAACGCGGTGTCGCCGAGCGTGGAGATGCGGCGCTCGGGGGAGCGCACGACTTCGGTGTGCTCGATGGCGAATTGAAAAGTGTCCTCGTTCAAAATGAGTCGCGGAGATTACGACGCGAGCCGGGGGGCGCAAGGTTCGTTTATCGGCGCGGATCGCTGGCATCGCGGCTGCTAACCAAACGGGTGTGCCCATGCCCATGTGTTGTCATCGTTTTGCGCGTCTGCCGCCGGTTTCGGTGCGGCGGAAAGGCGGGGCGTTGCTGGAAACAATCATCGCGATGACCATCGTGGCGATTTTCCTGAGCGGGCTGCATCTCACGAATTCGCAGGTGATGTCGCAGGTGCGGGCGAGCCTGGAATCGGTCGCGGCGCTGCACGATTTGAGCGGGCGGACGGAGCAGGTGCGCGGCTCGACGTGGAGCCAGATTACGGATGCGACTTATCTTCGGGGGAGGCTGTTTGCCACGGCTCCGAACAGCACGGACGAACTCGGCAGTCTCGTCGAGACGATCGAAGTCAGCGCGCATCTCGCGCCAACGGGAACGATCGCGCCGATCACCGTGACGCGGCAGCAAAACGGGACGGCGACGGTGGTGAACACGGGCGGCGCGACGCTGCCGGATCAGTCGTCGGTACGCGTGAATCTGACGGCGGCGTGGTCGGGCAAGGGCGGACGCGCGCGGACGCGGCAGATGTCGCTCGTCGTCGCACAAGGAGGGTTCACCGGAAGAAATTGAAAACGTCCCCGCACATCGTCCGTGAAACCGGCGCTTACACGCTGGTGGAAATGCTCGTCGCCGTGAGCACGGCGGCGGCAATCTTCGCCGTGATCCTGACTTCGGGCGTGGCGATCTACCGGAGTTGCACGATGGCGGACGATTATTCGCATCAGGCGAACGAGCAGTTGCGCGCGGTGGATTATCTTTCGCGGGACATCCGCAGCGCGCTCTCGATCGACGTTCCCACGGACGGCCTAAGCCTCTCGGTGACGCTGCCCGATTGCTACACGAGCTACGATGCGGCGGGAATCCCGACGAGTGCCACGGTCGATCCGGTGATTGCTGATGGCGTGCCGCAGTACGGCGATGCCGCGCAGCCGGTCACGGTCACTTATTACATCGATGCCGGGAAGCTGATCCGCGATCAATACATGCCCTCGACAGCCTCGAGCGCACAACTCGTGGTGACGTCGGGCATCAGCGAATTTACGACGAACTTTGAGCCGCTGAACAACGCGGCGCGGTTCACGATCACCTTCGCCCCGCAGGCGCATCAGGGCATCACGGCATTGCTCCCCGCGAAGACCGTTTCGGTCGCAGTGTCGTCGCGGAAGCTCCGGCAAAAATTGCATTCCATCCCATGAAACTTCGCAACCCATCTCCTTCCCACGCGGGCAGCATTTTGCCGATGGCGATGATTTCGCTGGCCATCCTGGCGATGGTCGCGGCGGCATCGCTTTACCGGGTGCAGCCGCGGCTCTCGGCGACTTATCACTCGGCGAGTTGGAACGAGGCGCTCAATTCCGCCGAGGTCGGCACGGAGATGGCGCTGAAGTCCCTGAACACTGCGATCACGGACCCGGCGACCGCTTGGACGGCGTGGACGCCGAACGACGCGACGACTTTTCCAAAAATATGGGTGCCGACGCTTGCTCCGCATTCGGGTGATGGGAACAACAAGGTCTGGTGTCGGATCACGGTGGACAATTCCATCGTGGATGTGAACGGCGCGGTGTGGATGCGCGTGCGTTCGACGGGCGCGGCCGAGCTGCCCGCGGCCAGCCGCGGCGGGATCGAAGGCGCGCTGCTGGATGTGAACGGCGTGAAAAATTTCCGCGCGGTTTTGCGTCGCGAACGATTCACGGGCGACCTGACCGCCGGGGCACTCCGACTGCCGCAGGTCGCGCGGACCATCGAGGCCATCGCGGCCCCGCCAGGTGCGCGACTTTACGCACGCGCGGTGACGACGCGAAATGCGATCGACCTCAGTGGCAGCGCCTACGCGGACAGTTTCGATTCGTCGGACCCGGCCAAATCCACGTCTTCACTTTACGATCCGTCGAAGCGGCAATCGAAGGGGAGCATCGGGAGCAATTCCGCGGGCGGCACGTCGAACGCGCATGGCTCCGTCGTGCAGGGCGATGCGTCTTCCAACGGCGGCGCGATCCTGAACACCGGCGGCGTGACCGGTGAAATCTACAACAACTTCGAGGCGCGGCTCCCGGACATCGCCGCGCCGGGCTGGACGGTTTTCAACTTCACTCCCACCTCGGTCACGAACCCCCTCGCACCCACGACCCTCGTCGGCGGGACCGTCGGCGCTCCGCAACTTTACCGGCTGAGCGATCTCACGGTTTCCGATTGCTCGTATCCGCTAATCCTCGCGCCGCACACTGCCGGCCAGCAGAGTTACATGAAAATCTGGATCACCGGCCGGACGACCCTCTCGGGCACGGGCTGCATTCATGTACAGCCGGGCGTTCACGTCCAAATTATTGCGGAAGACGACATCTCAATCGGTGGTGGCGGAATCCTGAATCACACAACCCGCGCCGCGAATCTCGAAATCCTCGGCGTCACGCCCGCAAGCGGAAGCCGCAACGCGACCTTCACTGGCAGCGCGGATTTCATCGGAATCCTGAACGCGCCAGCCTTCGACATGATCCACTCCGGCACCGGCAAATTCATCGGCGTCGCGATCGGACGCAGCGCGACGCTCAGCAGCAGCGGCGGCATTCACTACGATGAAGACCTCATCAATTTCACCTATGCAGGACCGGCGGAATACCAATATGCCAGTTGGATCGAAGACCTCCGCTGAGCGGTGCCCCGCCGAATGCTTGACACCACAATCTGTTGTGTTAAACGCCGCAATCATTCCCAGTCCAACACAAGATGTATTGCCCTAAATGCGGGAGCCTTGAAGACAAGGTGATCGACTCCCGGCTCGCCAAAGATGGCCGGAGCATTCGTCGTCGCCGGGAGTGCATTGCCTGTGAACACCGCTACACCACTTACGAAGAAATCGAGCGCGCCGATCTGCGCGTGGTCAAGCGCGACGGGCGTTCGGAGCCGTTCGACCGGCACAAGCTGCACACGGGCATGGTGAAGGCTTGCGAGAAACGGCCCGTGTCCGTCGAGACGATCGAGGGCGCGGCGGAGGAAATCATCCGCGACATCGAGGCGGATTTTTCCAAGGAAATCCCGAGCCACGTCATTGGCGCGAAGGTGATGGAAAAACTGCACGGGCTCGATGCGGTGGCGTATGTGCGCTACGCGAGCGTCTATCGGCATTTTCAGGACATCGGGGAATTCATCGACGAAATCCAGGCGCTGGAAAAGCGGCCGCGGAAGAGCGCGCTGCAACCGGAGTTTTTTGAATGACCTCCGTGACTCAAACTGAAGGCGTGACGGCTATTTTGAAAACGCAGAGACGCAGAGACGCAGAGGTCGCAGAGACGGATTCCTGTGCAGAATCTCTGCGTCCTCTGCGCCTCTGCGTCTCTGCGTTTTCAAAAATAACCCGCGCCCAAAACCAGACATGATCGCGCTGCTCGACGATCTCCCGATGGTGCGCCTGGCGGATGGGACGACCGCGCCTTTCGAGCGCGACTGGCTGGTGCGCGCGCTCGCGGCCGCCGCGCGGAAGGCGGGCTATCCGCAGTGGTGGCTCGCGGAACATGTGGCGACGAGCGTCACGGAATTTTTGCGCACCCAGCGGGAGACGACGGTGGTGCCCGTCGAGGGGCTCACGCGCTCGGTGCGGCAGGTTTTGCAGGTGATCGGCTATGCGGAAGTGGGGAGGCATTTCGAGGCCGGGAGGCCGATGGT
>JAYVRQ010000407.1:0-4886 GCA_043776145.1 Chthoniobacteraceae bacterium | reverse complement strand
GCGCGGGCGAGCCGGAGGCTGGGTGGAAGACGAAGGCGCTGCGCACGCAATTGAACTCCGCGGTGCTTTTCCAAGGGCAGCTCTACGGCGTGGATGGCGATACGACGGTGAAGGCGACGCTGAAGTGTCTCGACTTCGCGACGGGCGAGGAGAAGTGGGCGCAGCCGGGCTTTGGCTCCGGCGGGGTCGTGATCGCGGACGGGCGGTTGATCGCGATGAGCGGCTTCGGTGAGCTGTCGGTCGCGCCCGCGACGCCGGCTGGCTTCAAGCCCACGGCCCGCGCGCAGGTGCTCGGGGGCAAATGTTGGACGGCCCCGGTGCTCGCGAACGGTTTCATCTACTGCCGCAACGGTGCGGGCGAGGTGGTGGCGCTGGATGTGAGGAAGAAATAGCATTGCCCGAAACTCATTATGAATCTCAACCGTCGCCATTTCATCAAAGCCACTGCTGCCGCCAGCCTCGCTTTCAACGCCGTGCCGTTGCTCGGCGCGGAGCCGGGGCGCAAGTATCGCACCGCGCTCATTGGTACCGGTTGGTGGGGCAAGAACATCCTCAAGGAGGCGATGGCCAGCGGACACGTGAAGGTGGTCGCGCTTTGCGATGTGGCGGGCGACGTGCTCGAAGTCGCGGCGGATCAAGTGACCGATCTCAGCGGCGACCAGCCGAAGATTTACAAGGACTACCGCGATCTGTTGGAGAAGGAGAAACCGGAGATCGTCATCATCGCGTCGCCGGATCACTGGCACGCGTTGCAGACCATCGCGGCGCTCAAGGCGGGCGCGCATGTTTTTGTGGAAAAACCGACCGGGCACACGGTCAACGAAAGTCGCGCGATGCTGGCGGCGGCGCTGGCGAGCGGGCGTGTGGTGCAGGTGGGATTGCACCGGCGGATCGGGCCGCATCACGTCAGCGGGATGAATTTTCTCAAGTCCGGTGCGGTTGGCGATGTCGGGATGGTGCGGCTCTTCGCCCACGGCGGCGGCGGCGCGGAGAAGCCCGCCCCGAACAGCGCGCCGCCGGACAGCATGGATTGGAATATGTGGTGCGGGCCCGCGCCGATGCGGCCTTTCAACACGAAGATTCATCCCGGCGGCTGGCGGCAGTTCCTCGATTACGGCAACGGCCAGCTCGGCGACTGGGGCGTTCACTGGCTCGATCAAGTGCTCTGGTGGAGCGAGGAAAAGTATCCGCAGCGGATTTACTCCGCCGCCGGACGGCAGATCGCCGGGCCTGCGGTGCTGAATGAAAACGAGCAGACGACCGACGCGCCGGATCATCAGGTCGCGGTGTATGAATTCGAGAAATTCACCTGTGTCTGGGAGCACCGCCGCTTCGCGGAAAACGGCGCGGAGAAACACAAAATCGGCTCGTACTACTACGGCACCAAAGGCACGCTGCACATCGGCTGGCGCGACGGATGGACGTTTTATCCGTCGAACTCGAAGGACAAAATCATCCACGAAGATGCGCAGCTTCAGGAACCCGACGGTCACAACCTGACGCTGCTGTGGGCCGACTTCCTCGCGAGCATCGAGAACAAATCCAAAGCCGTGGCGAACATCGAAGTCGCGCACCGCGCCTCGGTGCTGCCGCTGCTCGGGATGATTTCCTGGCGCGTGGGACGCAGCATCAATTGGGACGGCGCAAAGGAACAAATCACCGGCGACGCGGAAGCGAGCAAACTTCTAAGCCGTCCGTACCGCGAGCCGTGGATTTATCCGACGGCGTGAAGCGTTACCACTTCGCGAGCTGGCTCGGGAAAAGGCACGCGGCGCAATCGCTCGCGTCCCTCATGCAAAAGTCCTCGTAAATTTGCAGCAGCCCTTGCTGCATCGCGGCGCTTTTCAGCAGCGACGCGGCGAGCGGGGCGCTGCCGAAAAGACGCAGTGCGGCGACTTCGACGCGGCGGTTCGTGAGCGGGGCGGGGAGATTTTTGAAGCCGGTGATGCGCTGCGGATCGGCGGCGATGGCGAGAGGGAAGAAGACGTTCACGAGCATGTCGGTGACGCGCGTATCGCCGACGATGGCCATTCGTTTCGGCGATTCTTTTGATGTGACGGTGTAGTGGAAATCCCAGTATTCATCGGTGAGCGCGGCGAAGAATTCGTGGATCGCCGCAGGCTCGCACGGGTCGCGGAGGGCGCGGACGCGCGGCCAGTGGCGGACGATCTGCGCGAGGGCGGCGAGGCGGCGCTGCGGGTGATTCACGGGGCGCTGGCCGCTCGTGCGCCAGAGCTTGTGCGCGATGGTGAGGCGCTCGTGCTCCGCGCGGCGCGGCCACCATTTTTCCCAAAGCCCGCGCAGATACGAACGCGTGTCGGGCGCAAAGGCGGCGAGGTCCGGCGCGTCGAGAAATCCGGCGACGCCGAAGAGCAGTGCGTCGGCGTCCGTCTTGGCGGCGCGCAGGATTTTCAAGGGGAGGCGCTGGGCGAGCAGGGTGAACGGGAGCTTGTTGCTCTTGTAGCCGAGCGTGGCGGCGAGGGCTTGATGGAGTGCGTCGTCGGGGCCGTGGATTTCGGCGAGCCGCGCGAGTGCGGCGGATTTGCGTTTGAGCCGGTGGAGGGCTGCGCCGAGCAAAACGTCGCGCACTTTTTCCTCCGCGAGATCGCGCAGCGGGCCGGCGCAGTGGCCGAGCTTTGCATCGGGCTGGGGATTCGGCGGATCGTCGAGCAGGCTGATGTCGAGGAGGACTTGCGGGACGTTGCGATGCTGCGCGGTGCGGGTGAAAAATTCGCTGTCTGGCGCGGTGGTGAAAACGTGGAGCGCAACGGATTCGTAATCGGGATTCGTCGCGTGGCCGTGGTGCTCCCAATCGCGCGCATCGGGATCGAGTTCGATCGCACCGCGCACGGCCTCGCCGCCGTGCAACGAAATCGCCGCATCGATGAAGTCCGGCCCGGCCTCGCGATTCCACACGCCGAACTGCACGACGCGCACGGCCTCGCCCGCCGTCGTGGTGAACTCGCGCCCGAAATCCCCGGCGAACCAGTGCGCCTGCAATTCGAGTTCGTCGAACTGCCGCGGCACTTCGAGCAGCGAGCCTTCGCGCAGGCGCGCATCAAGCAGCGCGGCGTATCGTTGGGCGGGGTCCATTGCGGCGAAACGCGCTCAGCGATTCGTGAGTATTTTCAGCACTTCGACCGAGCGCGATTTTTTATACGTGTCGGCGAGTCTTCCCGCGAGCACCACGGCGTCCATGTCTTTGTGCTGATTGCGCAGCAGGATGACTTCGTGAATCGCGGCGCGCACGATGTCGTCGGGCGCGGTGTAGGCTTTGCGCGCTTCGCGGAAGGCGGCGAGCGCGGGCTCCTGCCCATTCGGCGCCGCGAGTTCGAGCAGACCGAGCCCTTCCCAAATCACCCCGCTCTTGAAACGCTTCCCCGCCGCACGCAGCGCCGCCTCCCCGCTTTCGCGATTTTTTTCAAACCACAGTTTCGCCCCGTCGCGATATGCGCCCCACTCGTCCGCGGCGGGCTTTCCATCGAGCTCGCGCAGGTATTTGAACGGACGGTAAAGCGGGTCGCCGATCATCGTCGTCTGCCACGACGTGACGTACTCGGACATCCAGGCGCTTTCCGCAAAAGTGAATCCGCTCAGCAGCCGCTCATTCAAAATATCGAGCTGCGGCGTGAAGGTGAGATACGGCTCGTACACATTCCCAACCGTCGCCGCCGCGCCCGCGGCGATGAGCGGCGCGCACCAGTTGCCCGCCGGATTGCGCAGCGTCGCGGCGCTGAAGGAATGGATGTGGACCGCGACCGCGCCGCGCAGAAATTTGAAATCGGGCCGCGCAAACGGACCGGCGACACTCGGCGTGTACCAGCCGTAATACAGCGCCGCGCGGGTCATCGGATATGCGTCGGGAAACAGCCCCACGCCATTGTCGAGGATCGCCGGGATGCCGTGCTTGCGGCATTCGGCGGCGGCGGAGTAAAGCCACTTGTCGCCCTCGGCGTAGCCCGCATCCGTGATGTTGCGCGCGTCGATGTAGGCAAAGCCGCGCAGCCCTTCGCGCTCGGTCGCGATCGAATCGGTAATCATGCGCCGCACCATGTCGGGCGTCGGCGCATCGAGCCGGCACACGAGCATGAGCGCGGGCAGATTCACATCGAGCGCGCGGGAGTAGCTGCGGAAGTATTCGTTCGGGCGCAGGCCGGAAATCTGCCGGTTGAAAGCGCCGAGCGTCGCGAGTTCGGAATCGACCGCGGCTTCGTTGTGCGCGGCGGCCTCGGGCGGTCCCGACGGTTTGTCGCCGGGATACGGCCCGCACGGCGCGATCTTCAGCGGCATCCCGCGCATCAGCGCGACGAACTTGATGCGGTTCCGCTCGATGCGGCCGAGCGGGTGATCCACCGGACGCAGCTCCCACCAGTTGTTTTTCGTGAACAATTCGCGCAGCGGCTCGGCGATCGTCCCGTCGTAATCGGCGCGTGAAATTTCCTCCTGCACGAGACATTTCAGCCCGACGACGCGTTCGTTCGGAATGTCGCGCCTCTCCGCGTAAAAGCGCGCGAGGCTCGCGGAGTCCGCGTCGTTCTTGTTGTAAACGACGAGCGTCGCATCCGCCTCGGGACTCGGCGCGACGGGCTGCGCTTTGCGAATCGGCGCGGCATTTCCGAGCACCTGCGAATGCGCCGGAAACAGCGCAAGCCCGGCGAGCACTGCGGCGGCGCACGCGCCCCAAATCTGAAATTTGAAATCTGAAATCTGAAATCCCCTCACGGCTTGATCCTCATCCCATCGTAAGCGACGCGCACATTCCCCGGCAGCTCCCGCTCCAGTTCCGCGTGTCCGAGTTCATGGGAAAGATGCGTGAACCACGTCCGCCCCGGCGCGACTTTTTGCGAGAGTTCGAGAGCTTCGGGCACGCTCATGTGCGTCGGGTG
>JAYVRQ010000406.1:0-4896 GCA_043776145.1 Chthoniobacteraceae bacterium | reverse complement strand
TTCTCCATCGCCTTCATGCGCGCGTAGCGTTCGGCTGGGGTTCGGCAAGGATGCCCAAGGCTTTTTTTAAGACGTCCCTCTGCGCCCGCAGGCTCTCGACTTCGCGTCGCAGCCGCAGCAGTTCCGCCTCGGCTTGCTCAGCACTTCGCGGCGGGGCCGGGGTGCGGTAAAGCCGCCGCCAGTCCCGCAGGTTCCAGTGGTGAAAATCACGGGGCCCATCTCCGCGGCAAACGCCTTCAGGCTCTTGCCGCTCTTTGCGAGCAGCGCCACGCAGTCGCGTTTGAACGCCAGCTCATGCCGCTTGCGCGGCTCTCGGTTTTCGATCTTCGTTTCCATGGTTCGGGTTCTCTTCTCCCCGCAGCCCCCCTCGGTGTCCACCAAACCGAGACAGCCTCAGTATGAGGTGGAGTGGACGCTCGACCCGAGTGGCGCGACGTGGACGGATGGCGGCTCGTTCCCGAATTCGCGCGCGATGCAATTGAGCGGACTGCCGCGGGCCAAGACCGCCACCGTGCGGCGACAGTTGCATCCGCACGCGGCGGATGCTCTATCTGTCCCACACATCCATGGAAAAACCTGCCATCGTCAAATGTGCCATCTGCGGAAAGGACGCGGAGTTTTTCGCTGCGCCGATGGGGCCGTTTTGTTCGGTGCGGTGTAAGATGGTCGATCTCGGAAAATGGCTCGGCGAGGAATACAAAATTAGCGAACAGCTGCGGCCCGATCACCTCGCGGAATACGAGGAGAAGTCCGGCGCGGAACTGGATGAGCCGGAAGAGCGGTAGCGGGGGAAAGTGCGTAGAGCGAGCATGGCGCAAAGTCGTAACCACGCAGTTTGGCTCGGTATTTTTTAACGCAGAGGCGCAGAGGACGCAGAGAGCGCAGAGATTTTTGAGCGTAAAACTCTATCGCACCGGATGGTGATCGGAATTCTTCATCTCTGCGCCCTCTGCGTCTCTGCGTCCTCTGCGTTAAAAACAAAATCGAACTGCATGGATACGGCTAAGCCTGCTCGCTCTGCGAAAAAATCAATACGCGCCGGGGTAGAGCAGGTGGAGCGCGAAGCCGAAGATGAACGGGAAAATTTTCCCGTAGCACTGCCATGCGACGATCGTTCCGAAAAGGCGTGCGGTCGGATTCCAAAGCATCTCCTGATATTTTTCGCATCCCTCTTCGCTGAGAAAAAAGAGCGGGAGCGCGCTGCCATCAAGCGGCGGGAGTGGCAGCATGTTGAAAGGGATGAGGATGACTTGCAGCGAGAAGGTGATGCTCAGCAGCGTGGCGCAGAACTGCCACAGCTTCGCACCCGCGGGCGCTTCGACGATGTGCGAGATGCCGACCTGCGCCGGGATCGCGAACACGCCGCACGCGATGCCCACATGGATGAGCAGCGCCGCGACGAGCAGCAGCACGAAGTCCGCGCCCGGCCCGGCCATCGCCATCCACGCCGCGCGCCGCGGGTGGCGTCGCGCCCAGACGGGATCGTAGGGCGCGCTGGCCCAGCCGATCATCCAGCGCCCGCCATTCAGAAACCACGAGAGGATCGGCACGATGACCATGCCAAAGGGCTCGCGCCGGATGTGCGGCACGGGATCGAGCGACACTTGCCCGCCGCGGTACGCCGTGTCATCGCCGAGCCGCAGCGCCGCCCACGCATGGCCAGCCTCGTGGAGCACGGTCGTATAGACGAAGACGAAATACCAAATCAGGCCGTCGATGATGAAATCCGGGAAAGGCATCGCGCCCGATGAATCGCGGAGCGGCGCGCGAAGCAAGCCCGTTCCCGGCATCCGGGCAAAAAAAGAGCAGACGGGCGCTCGAATGAGCGGCCCGCCTGCAAGTTCCCCCCGGAACATTGAGCACAACGCGCGGGGTGCGGATGTCCTTAGAAAAAAATGCGGACTTTTTTTCGGGCGTGGTCAAAAATCCCAAAATGTTTCTCGGCCTCCGCACCGCGCTCTATCACGCACCCGATCTCGACCGCGCCAAAGCGTGGTATGTCTCCGTCCTCGGCATCGCGCCGTATTTCGACCAGCCGTTTTACGTCGGCTTCAATGTCGGCGGTTACGAACTCGGCCTGCATCCCGACGCGGCGGAAACGCCGGGCGGCAACGCGGGCGTGGTTGTTTATTGGGGAGTGGAAAACGCGGACGCCGGCCTCGCGCACCTGCTCACCCTCGGCGCGACTTTGCGCTCGAATGTGCAGGACGTGGGCGAGGGGATCCGCGTCGCGACGGTGCTCGATCCGTTCGGCAACATTTTCGGCATCATCGAAAATCCACACTTCGCACTGCCGGCGGACGGTCGGTAGTTCATTAGCCGACTCGTTTCTGGAGAGCGAGGCCGCGCCCAAAACGCGCGAACAACGCCAGCGCCAGCGCGGTTCCCGCGAGGATCAGCAGCCGCTTGAACCATCCCGCGGACGTGACCGCTTTCGCTTCGAGACCGATCTTGAGTTCCGCAAAATTGTCCACTGCAACGCTGCGGCTGAATGTGAGTAGCCGTCCCTGCTCGGGGATGCTCGCCTGGATCGTCGCGGGGTTTGTCACGGCGGCATCCTGCTGCTGGATGAGGCGCTCGGCGCAACGCATCAGCGCGGCGTTTTCATCGGCGGGATTGCGACCCATTAAGTCCTTTGCGTCCTGCTGGGTGTAATTCGCATCCTTGTTCCCGCTATCCGCGCGCAGCTTTCCGACGATGGCATCCGGTGCTCCGGCGACGATGCCGTTGCGCACGTTCAGGCCGACCACGGCTTGTTGGAGCTTGAGGTTGTGGAGTTGCACGCGCGCGTCTTCGTTGAAGGCGTTGTCGTGTTGGCTGAGGCCGAAGGCGGAGTTGAACGCACGCCGCGCTTCCTGCGGGTTGCCTTGTTGCAGCGCGTTGTTGCCGAGCGCGAGCATCTGCTCGGCGGCCTTCGTCTTCTCGCGCTGCTGGCTCTGCTCGCTCTGCAAATACGTCTGCACATCGATCGCCGCGGCGCGCGAGACGACCTGCTCGTTTTCCAACTGCATCGAGCCCGTCCACTTTTTCACCGTCCATTTTTCGCCGAGGAAAACGCGCCATTTGATCGTTTCGAGCGGCAGGTCGAATTTCGGCGCGGCGAGCTGCAAATCCAGCGTCGAAGCCGATGGAGCGCCGATCTGGCTGCTGTAAAAAATCTCGACCGGCAGCGCCGCGCCCGCGCGCGATTGCTGTTCGAGCGGGATCAAAATTTGATCGCCCTCGCGCCACGGCCACACGCCGTTTTGATTCACAAACGCGAACCAGAATTTTGCCTCCTTCGGCAGCGTGAAATGCAGAAGCCGCTTGTCGCCGGGCAGCATTTCGAGGCGTACCTGCGTCAGCATCGTGCCGCTGTCGGAGATCACCGAGGTGAAGGTGATGTTATTCATACGCGCGGGCTGGAGCTTCGTCGCTTCGTGGCGCACGAGCTTCATCGGCAGCGCAAACGCGGGCTCGACCAGCCGGTAGGCAAAGCTCGCCGACGAGGACGTGAGATCCTTTTGCAACGCGCGCGGAATGCTCTGCCATTCCACCGGCTGGAGCGCGGTGGGCGCGGCATCGACGCGCACTTGCAAGCGTCCGCCGGATTGCACCGTGACGAAGCCGCGCTGCAAATTCACATCCGCCACCTGCACCCCGCGAAGGTCGATCTGCAAAGTATTCTCAGCCACCGGCGACTGAAAGGTCGCCTGCAAAAAATACTGGCCGATCACCCGCCGCTGCAGCTTCACCTCCCACGTTTGCAGTCCTCCGGTCACCGCATTCGGCACGGGCAGAAAATCCGCCACCTGATCCCCGGAAAACTTCACGTTGTCCGCGCCAGCCGGCAGCGCGACGTGCAAAACTTTCAGCCCCGTGTTCTCGATTTGGTACTGCAAATTCGCGGTCACTTTCACCAGCGCCTCGCCGACGACCGCATGTTCCAGCGTCGTCACCTGCACCCACGGATCGACCTGCTCGACATCGAGCGCGAGCGCCCACGGCGTCTGCAAAATGCGGAACGCGAGCACGCCTTTTTGTTTGATGCCGTTCTTCTGCGGATCGAGCTGCGTCACGCCCTCGCGCGTCGTCACTTGGAGCCGCATCCCTTGCTCTGGCACGACGAGAAAGGTCCCGCGCTGTTTGCTCGCTTCGCGGAAAATGAGCTGCGGCGCGTTCATCGCCTTGGCCGACTTCATGCCCGGTCCCGTCAGCGTGATGGCAAATTTTTGCTGCCCATCCGTTCGTCCTTTCAAGTGCATCGTGATGATCCGCGCCGCTTCGGTTTTTGATTCCGTCCAATGGCTCATCGTCTCGCCCGCGATCGACTCCACATCCATCCCGGCGGGCAGCGCAAAGCTCAGTCGGAAAATCCCGGCGCGCGTGATTTCCACGGTCGCATTGCTGGCCAGAAGCGCGCGGTCTTCGCCGAGCGAAAGCGTGTCCTGCGACTCGACGCGCACGTCCGGCTCGACGGCGGACGCCTTCACTTCCGCCGTCGCCTTCACCTCCGCGTAGCGAAACGCGCGGCGCACCGTGAGCCCGGGAATCTGCCCCGTGAGCACGGGAGCGATGTTGCCGGGAAAGTCTTCGAGATTGATCGGTGAAAGCGTGTCCGCGTTCACCGTGTCGAGCTGCACTTCATTGCCGGTGCCCACGCCAAGCAGCCCGATTTGTCCCGCCGCGTTTTCGACGGAGATCAAGCCCACCGGCTGCGTGAGCGGCAGCGGCCCGGTCGCGATTTGCGAGCGGATGAGCAGGCCGAATGGACGCGATTGCGGCGGCGAGAGATTCACGCGCAGCTTCCCGGTGTCGGGATCGAAGCGCCATTGCGAGACGACGGACGCGGGCGGTTTCTCGCCTTCCTTTACCTGCGCAAGCGTCGCAGGATCGATCACATCGGTAATCGTCGCG
>JAYVRQ010000405.1:0-18167 GCA_043776145.1 Chthoniobacteraceae bacterium | reverse complement strand
GATTTCGCGCGCTACGGCTGGGCCAAACTCATGGCTCCGTCGCTCGGTGGCCACGAGATGCTCGGCCTCTACGGCGAAGGCATCTCCAAGATGCCCGAGAATCCCGGCATCCCGCCGCTCTTTCGCGACATCTTCAAAAACGCCTACCTGCCTTACCGCGACCCCGAGACGCTCAAAGCATTCCTCAAGATCATCGACGAGTTCAGCTACGACCACAGCGAGCGCCTCGGCGATGCCTTCGAGTATCTGCTCTCCGTCCTCGGTTCGCAGGGCGATGCAGGCCAGTTCCGCACTCCGCGCCACATCATTGATTTCATGGTCACGGTCGTGGACCCGAAGAAAACTGAGACCATCCTCGACCCCGCTTGCGGCACCGCTGGCTTCCTCATCTCCGCCTACAAGCACATCCTCCGCGCCAACACCGACGCCAAGGGACAGAGCAAGCTCACGCCCGACGACCGCGGACGGCTCGCCAAAAACTTCAAGGGCTACGACATCTCGCCCGACATGGTGCGCCTCTCCCTGGTGAATCTCTACCTCCACGGCTTCACCGACCCGCACATCTACGAATACGACACCCTCACCTCCGAGGAGCGCTGGAACGAATTCGCGGACGTCATCCTCGCCAACCCGCCCTTCATGTCCCCGAAAGGCGGCATCAAGCCTCACCGCCGTTTTTCCATTCAGGCAAAGCGTAGCGAAGTCCTCTTTGTGGACTACATGGCCGAGCACCTCACGCCCACCGGCCGTGCTGGCATCATTGTCCCCGAGGGCATCATCTTCCAGAGCCAGACCGCCTACAAGGAGCTGCGGAAGATGCTCGTCGAAAACTCTCTCGTCGCCGTCGTCTCTCTCCCAGCAGGATGTTTCAATCCCTACTCCGGGGTAAAGACCAGCATCCTCCTCCTCGACAAATCCCTCGCCAAGCAGGCGCAGACTGTCGCTTTCTTCAAGGTGGAGAACGACGGCTTCGGCCTCGGTGCCCAGCGCCGAGCCATCGAGAAGAACGATCTCCCGCAGGTTCAAGCCGAACTCGCCGCCTACCTTGAAGCTCTCCGCAATCACCAACCGACCGCCGATCTACAACTCACCTCCGGATTCGTCGTCACGAAAGCAGAGATTGCAGCAAACACCACCTACAGCCTCGGCGTGGAGAAATATCAGCAGGTAGAGGCAAGGAATTCGGCGTGGCCCAAAGTCGAACTCGGCGCAATTTTTGATTTTCTCGGGAAAGGTCAGAGGCCCGCAGCTTTTGCTAACGAGCAAGGACGAGTGCCATTTTTCGTTTCATCACTGACGCCGGCTCGATGTGAGTCGGCTGATTTTGATATGGAAGCCTTGATAATTGGAGACGGTGGATCGGCTAACATTCACTACGCGAACGGTCCATTCTCGGCATCCGATCACACTTACATCCTTCGCCCCAAGGATAATGCCACCGTCCTGCCGAAGTATGTGCATGGCCTCATCCTCTCAAATCTGCACCTGATAGAAGACGGTTTTCAAGGACAGGGGCTAAAAAATGTTTCCAAGAAACACCTGCTATCTATTCAGATCCCTCTGCCGCCTCTGGACGTGCAAAAGGAAATCGTCACCGAAATCGAGGGCTACCAAAAAGTCGTCACTAGCGCCCACGCTGTCCTTGATAACTACCGGCCCCACATTCCCATCCATCCCGACTGGCCGATGGTCGAATTGGGCGAAGCTACCAAAGTCACCAGCGGCTTCAGTTTCAGCAGCAAAGATTTCTTGAGGGCAAACCCGATCAAGAGCATCAAAATCGCAAACGTGGGAGTGCAGGAGTTTGTCTCAGACGATGAAAGCAACCTGCCGACGGAGTTTCTCGAACGGTATCCTGACGTTGTGGTTCACAGCGGGGACTTGGTTATCGCATTAACTCGTTCGATCATTTCTACAGGTCTGAAAGTTGCGATCGTTCCTGCCAACTACGACGGTTCTCTACTGAATCAGCGAGTCGCCTCGATCCGTGCAAAGGAAGGTCACAGCGATGCAAAGTTCGTCTATTTCATCCTCTGTTCGGAATTTGCTTACCGCTACGTTGAGGAAAAGGCGCGGTCCCTGATGCAGCCAAATCTTTCGATTGTGGACCTAAAGCAGCTCAGCATTCCGCTCCCTCCCCTCGCGATTCAGCAGGCCCTTGTCGCGGAGATCGAAGCTGAGCAAGCGCTGGTGGCCTCCAACCGCGAGCTAATCGCCCGTTTCGAGCGAAAGATTCAAGGCACGCTCGCCCGCATCTGGGGTGAAGAAGAGCCCGGCGCCCAGGGGGATTAAGCATGGAGGAAGCCGCCGAACTCGCCACCTACCTGCCGCTTTCCTTCAAGACGCCGAAGGAGCAGGAATATATCGAATTCCTGTGGGACGCATTCGAGACGAACTACACGCATGGCAAATACCAGTTCGCTTTTTTAGCCTATCACATGCTCACGATGAGCTTTGTCTATTTCAACATTTGGCAGATCAAGCAGAGCGTTCCAGGTGACTTTGAGAAAGGGCTCATCGGCTTTGGCAAGGACATCGAGAAAAACATTCTGGCTGCAACGTCTCCCTTCGTTTTCAGCACCGTGAATGAACGGACCATGCTCCGCTTTCTCCGTCTCATCGATTGCGACAACAGCAAGATTGGCACGTATGCCAAACTCGTGGACGACCGCAACGAATCAGCCCACCCAAACGGCAACATCTTTTTCAGCACGCAAGCCGCCCTCGATATCAAGATTCGGGAAATCCTCCGCGTAGTGGACGAAATCCAGACCCACTCCGTCCCCACCATCCAACGCTGCTACGTCCGCTTCCTCGAAGAGAGCAACAACCCCGACGACCGCGAGTATTCCGAAGACGCCGACCAAATCCGCGAAGCCCTCATCCACGCCCACTATCTTTCCCAGAAGGACATTGAAATTTGCGCCGCCTTCGACGCTGCCGACGAGTTCGACACGCATCCAGATTTCGCCGGTATCGAGTCCCTCCACCAAACTCTCCGCACCACTTACATCGAGCCTGAGACCGTCGAAGCAATCTGACTTAGCCTTACGCCTCTGCGTTGCTCAGCGAATCGGTGATAAAGTGTTTTCCGCTTTGTTGGATTGCCGCTTTCGCGATGGCAGTCGCCAGGGCCTCGAAAGCAAGATTGTCGGTCATGCCCTTGCCAATGTTCGTGCCGAGAATCTTGATGCGCACGGCGGTGCGGCGGTTCACGACTTGCAGACCGATCCACGTCGTCATGTCGGCGACGTAGCCGAGTCAGTTGTCCCCATTGCAACATGGACCTCCCGCAAAGCGGTAGTCTCGCCGTTCTCATCCGCCAGCGACTCCACGCGCCACAGCGCAGCGCGGCGATGCATTTAGCAGACTTCCCGCGAAAAGATGCTCCGTATATGGAGCAAGATGCGATGGACAAATGGTGCAGGATGCTTCCATGAAAACCAAAACGAGCAGTGAGAAACCGAAACGGAATCGTGTCGCGGTGACGCTGCACATTCTACGTAGCCGCTACGATGTCTTCGCGCTGGCAAGCGAGGAGATCGAACGGCGCACCGGCAAAGCGCCCGGTGTCGAGGCGATGATGGAATATGACCTCGAAACCAATTCCGATCCCGATGACCTCGCAGACTTGTATTGCTGGCATGTGCTGAAATGGCCGGAGAAGAAGATCGACCGCTTTTCCAACCACTACACGGGGAGGGCGCGCGTGCGGAAACGCAGCGATCCGAAGCCGACGGAGCGGTAAGCTCGGGGATTAACAACCCGGCCTCTTCGATTTTCTACGTCCGCATGAAACCACAAATCTACCTGACCCAATACGGATTGATGGCGGAGCGCCACTGGCGGGAGTTGCGCCCGGCGATGGTGCGAGAGCTGGAGGCGCTGTTCGAGGCGCAGGAGACGACCATCGACGAAATGGAAGTGCTCACGCGGAAGCTGGAAACCGAAATGGACCTGACTCCGCAGCAGGCGGAGACAACGGCGTGGGAGATGATTCGGGAGAAATATATTCTCCTTCCGCCGGAAGAGAGCCCGAGCGTCTAAACACCCGTAACTATCGCATCGGCACAGAGGATGGCGTGGGTGGGGGTTCGCTGAAACAGAAGTGCCGCGACAATTTTGCGGCGATTGAACTCGTCCAGAAACTTGACGCAGAAGGACAGGCCGCGACTGATGAGGAAAGGCGCGTGCTGGTCAAATATGTGGGATGGGGTGGCATTCCGCAGGTCTTTGCGTGGCAAGAGTCGAGTGGGTGGGAGGCGGAGCGCGAGCGGCTCAGGAACTTGCTCACCGAGCTGGAATACGAGGCAGCAAGGGCTTCGACGCTAAACGCGCACTACACGGCTCCGCTCGTTGTCAGCGCGATGTATGAGGCGGTGCAGGTTCCAGTCGGAGACATGACGGCAGATTGCCCGAAATGAACGCGAGGGCCAAGAATGTTGCGCCTCGTTTTACCGGCGCCGCACTCGACTGCACGGGTAGGGCAAATGCGGCGCGTTTTGGCAAAGCACGTCAGTCCTCCGACTACGGGACGCTCACGCGGATGCGGTGGAAACGTGGCAGCGCGGAGTCCTCGAACGCTGGCTTGAGGCGCAGCTTTACCGACTCCGTGATGCCGTCGCCCGTGGGAATCGGCGCGCCGATTTGCTCGATGAGCGCGGGCGGCTGGATCGCCCACGCGCCGGTTAAGTTAGGCGATGTTTCGAGGATGTATTGCAGCGGGCCGGGGACGATGCGGCGGCGATGGGTGAGGATCGGGTAAGTCTTGCCGTCGGCGGGATTCAGCAGCCGCTCGACGGTCGGGAGGCCGAGGGTGTCGGGGATGTTGGCGCGGGTGTTGAAGGCGTATTCGAGGAGGTTGCGCAGGCCGTCGGCGTCGAGGTCGCCGAGCGGGCCGCGCAGGGGGTCGGCGGTGCCGTTGTCGAGCGGGTTGAGGCCGTTCGCGAGTTCGTAGGCGTCGGTCATGCCGTCGCCGTCGGTGTCCGCGCCGGGCGTGTCGTTGTCGAGCACATCGATGTTCATCGCGGCGGCGATGAGGCCCGCGCCGCTGGCGGAAATGGTCACGGTTTTTGTGCCGTCGATGAGCAGGTCATCGACGGGCGTGAGCGTGAACGTCGCGGCGCTCGCGCCTGCGGGGATCGTGATGGAAGACGGGACGCTGGCTTCCGCCGGATGGCTGTTCGCGAGCAGGACCGTGAGCGCGCTGGCCGGGACGGGCGACACGGACACGGTGCCTGTCGCCGGTGCGTCGCTTTCGGAAATCGTCGGCGGCAGCGTGATGCTCAGCGCGCCCGTTTCGTTGTCGAGGATGCGGACGTGGGTGCGCACGTTGCCCGACGAGGTGATATAAACGGGCCGGCCGTTGTCGAAGGTCTGGTTCTCGGGCGCGGAGACGGTGAAGGTGTTGCTGCTCGCGCCCGCGGGCACGATGACGGTCGCGGGCACGATGAGTCGCGCGGGTGCGATGGAGACGAGCGTCACCGTGCTCGCGACGGTCGTGACGTTTGGAATTCGCACGATGCCTTCGACCCCCGTGCTGCCCTCCGCGATCGTCGGCGGGAGCAGCACCACGATGGCGTTCGCGGGATTGCCGCGCACGGCCACGTCGTCGATGGCCACGCCGCCGACGGGGATCGGCTGGTTGCCGTATTGCACGAATTTGATGCGGAAGTTCGGCCCGTATGTAAGGCCGAATTGCTGCGCGATCGGATCGAGCGGCACGCGCGTCGCGGTGGCGGGATACGCGGCGGTGAGCGGCGCGAAATTCCGCGCGAGATACCAGTTCGCGCCGTCCGCGCTGATGGCGATGCCGTCGAAATCCGCCGCGCTTCCAAACGGCTGCGCGGCCGGCGCGGCGTGCGCGTCTTCGTTGAAACCTTTCGTGAAATTTTCCACCGACACGTTCGTCCGTCCGGTCAGATCCAAAGTGAGCGTCGCTTGATTGCGCGCAAAACTTCCCGTCGCGGAAGTGCTGTCGCATTGCAGGTGATACGCGCCGCGCGGCGTGTTCGCGGGCGACACGGCCACGCGCTCCGCCCCCGCGCCTCCCGCGGTGCTCCACGGGCTCGCGAGCGGCAGGCCGGTTTCAAAGCCATCCGAAAAAATCACGTCCGTCCCCGTCGGCACCACCGCGGCGGCATTCACCGTCACGCGATTGCTGAAGCCCGCGATGCCGGACGGCGCGGTGGCGCGGAGCCAGCCATACGGCAGCGCGCCGACCGCCGGGAAATATGCGAAGTCGGACCATTCGCCGTTCGTGAAAGTCACCGGCGATCCCGGCACTGCGGAAATCGGTTGCGCGGCGTAGAGCGAGAGCAGCGGGAGTTGCGTGGAAAATTGCGGCGCGGGGCCGGTCGCGGCGGTCCACGCGGAGGGGACGCCGTGCGCGCTGTTGCTCGTGCCGGACATCACGCGGCTCGTCGCCGTGGTCGTGCCGAAGAGCACGCTGCCCGCGCTCGAGGCGGTGGTGTTGTTGAAGGAAATATCGACGAGCAGATTCGACACGCCGTCGTGGTAAAACGGCTGCACGAAAGGCATCGCGACCGCCGTGCTGGTCTGCGTCGCGCTGAAGACGGCGGTCCATCCGGTCGCGTCCCAGGCCGCGCCCTCGAGCGTGGTGAGCGCGGTCGTTTTCACCCGCACGGTGAAGCCGAGCATCGACTGCCCGCCCGGCGTGCCGAGCGTGAAGGCGAGCGCGCCGATCCATTTCGCGGGGCCGAGTTCGGCGGCGGTGAAAAGCATCGTCGCGCGCGAATCGTGGAAGGCCGTGTTGTAAATGACCGGCGTCACATTCGCGGCGTTCACGGTGCCGATCGTGCGATCGAGGACGGGGAGCACGGTCTCGATTTTCGTCGGCTCCTGATAGCCCGTCGCGGGCACGCCAAACTCATCCTGCGCGGCGACGGTCGCGGCAAAATTCACATCGACCGTGGCGCTCGCCGGCACGCTGAGCCACACGAAACTCGCGAGCGGATTCGCGACGACATCGAAGCTCGCGCTGCTCCCCGCGCGCCCGCCCGCATCGGTCGCGGTGAGCACCAGCGCGGTCGCGGTCGCGGTCACGGTGAGCTGGGAAGTGGCCTGGCCATTGGAAAAGACGACCGTCGCGGGTGTGAACGGCACCGCCGGTGAGGCGCTGAGATTCGCGCTGCCGCCGAACTCCGCGACCACCACATCGTCGAGCGTGCGCGCCGTGATGCTCACGCTGAAAGGCGAACCCGCGAGCCGCGGCGACGCGATGGGCGCGAAGGTGAAATGATCCGCGTCGTTGTCCGCGACGGCGAGCGTCGCGGGCGCGCCGATGTAGCCTGCGGCGCTCGGCGTGAGCGTCACGGCTTGCGCGCCGTCGCGCAGCGCG
The DNA here is from genome assembly GCA_043776145.1 of Chthoniobacteraceae bacterium. GTDB lineage: Bacteria > Verrucomicrobiota > Verrucomicrobiia > Chthoniobacterales > Chthoniobacteraceae > JANLQB01. The sequence continues at coordinate 10,807 of JAYVRQ010000405.1, read as the reverse complement.
TCGTCAATGATCGTGGCCGAAAACGTCGCGCTAAATTGTCCGGCGGGAATCGTGATCGTCGCGGGCACGGTCGCCTCCGACGTGTCGCTCGACGCGAGCGCGACGGTGAGATTGGCCGCGAGCGGCGCATTCACCGTCGCGGTGAAAGTGCGCGGCCCGTCGCCTTCGCGCGCGCTCGCCGGGCCGGTGAGCGTGAGCGTCGCCGTGTCGTTGTCGGCGACGGCGACGGTCTTCGCGTTGCCCGTCCAGCCGACCACCGATGCGGTGATCGTCGCGTTCTTCACGCCCTCCGCGAGATCGTTTTCCGGCGCGGAAAAAGTGAACGCGACCGGCCCCGTCGAGCCGCCCGGAATCGTGACCGTCGCCGGAACGGCGAGCGCGCCGCTGCTCGCCGTGAGCGTGATCGCGGTGCTCACCGCGGGCGCGGCGCTCACGCTCACGCTGCCCGCCAGCCCGCTCTGGCCCTCGATCGCGGAGGCGGGCGCGGTCAGCGTGAGCGTGGCGGTTTCGTTGTCATGCACGGTGAAAATTTTCGCGCCCGTCGCGATGCCCGCTGCGCTCGCCGTGATCGTTGTCGGCTGCGAACCGTCGAGCACCGCGTCATTGATCGGCGTCACCGCGAAGGTCGCGCTGACTTGTCCCGGCGCGAGCGTGAGCGACGCGGGAACCGTCGCCGCGGCGGGATTGGAAGACGCGAGCGCCACGGTCGTCGCGGCGGCCTGCGGCACATTGAGCAGCAGCGTCGCGGTGAGCGGCGCGCTGCCTTCGGTCGCGGACGCGGGCATCGTGATCGTGAATTGCGCGGTCGTCTCGCCGAGGATTTCCACGTCGTCGATATTCCATCCCGAGTAAGCCTGCGCCGCCGCGAGCGTGCGGTAGCCCCAGCGGATCGACACCGCCGGTTGCAGATCGGCGAGCGAGGAAATGTCGTAGTCCATCGCACGCCACGCATTGTCCGTGGTCGGCGTTCCGCCATTTACAAAGACCTCGCGCCATGTCGCGCCATCGGTCGAAATCTCCACGGTCGCGCGCGTCGCGGCGAGCGCGTCCGCATTCAACCAGCGCAGGAAACGCAGCCGCGTGTGCGTGCGACCCGTGAGGTTGATCGGCGCGGACGTGACGTAAAACGGCCCGCCCACATTCGTCGTCGGATCGCCCGCGAGATTCACGCCGAAGACATTCGCGCCCGTCGCACCCGCCGCCGGATCGGCAAAACCGTGCGCGCTTCCACCGCCACCCGCCGGAGCGCCAAACGCCCACTCGCCCGTGCGCGTCCAGCCGGGATCGCTCGTGAAATCGAAAAGCTGCACGCGCGGCGGCGTGACCGTGAGCCGCACGCCGATGGGGTGGTTGAAATTCGTCGTCGTGTTGGTGAAGACGACGTTCGTGCTGTGAGTGCCGGAGGGCATCGCGTCCGCCTGCGGCGTGAAGGTGACGGCGATGCTCGCGCCCGCCGCGAGCGTGCCGGACGCGGGACTCGCCGCGAGCCACGCGGCGTTCGGATTCACGCTCCACGTCAGCGCGGCGGCGCTCGTATTTTTCAGCGTCAGCGTCGTCGCCGCCGGAGTGAATGGCCCGCCGAGATTGCCCGCGATATTCCATCCGCCGCGATCGCTGATGAGCAGCCCGTCCGCGACGAGATAGGACTCGGTGACGCCCGTCGTCGAGGTGCTCGCCGGTGCCGCCGCGCCCTGGCCGAGCCCGCGCTTCGCAAAGGCGGTCCACACTTCCCCGAGGTCGCCGGGAAATCCGACCGTCGCCGCCTGCACGATCGCGGTGCGCGCCTGCACGAAATTCGGATTTGCGGGGGCGAGTTTCATCCCGTCCGTGACGAGGCGCAGCGCGCGGTCGTTGCCCGTCGCGAAGCCGTGCTTGAGCACGAGATTCGCGCGCATTTCCCACAGCATCGCGCACCACACCGTGCCCGAGTAATGCACCTCGCTCGTCGCCTCAATCGCGGGCCGCGTCGGGTTGCGCGGCACCGCCGTGTGCCAGTCCACTTTCCCCGGATCGATGTCTTTGAAAGTGAACGGATTTTTCCGCAGGTCGGTGCTGTAGGGAAAGCGGCGCAGGCCGAAGTAATAATTTTCCGTGAGCGAATCGCCGTAGAGTTGCGCCGCGTAAGCGGACAGCGGCCAGTTGCCGTGCGCGTCGCCCTCCGCGCGCGCCGTGAGCGCGAGCGCGAAGAAATCCGACCAGCCCTCGCCCAGCCCGCGCGAGGCCAGCGCGGTGATGCCCGCGCCCGCGCCGACCAGCCGCAGGCTCAGGCCGTGCGCGTATTCGTGCAGCACCATCTGCCCGTCGAGCGTGGTGTCGCGATCGGGATTCGGGCCCGTCCAGAGGAACATCTGCAAGCGCGCCACCGAGCCGTCGGCGCTCGTGGAAAAATTCGCGTTGTTCGTGCCGGAGCCATCCTGCGCATCGGCCTGCAACGCGTCGCCGCCCGTGCCGCCGCGCCCGAAATTGTTCACCTGGAAATTTCCCGCCGCCTCGGTGAAGCCGAGATCATACATCCGGTCGTGCGCGAAATTGCACCAGTAGAAGAGCTGCGTGACGGCGGCGTTTTTGGAAGTCGCGGGATCGAGCGCGAGGTCGAGCGGGAAATCGAAGACGCGCGCCGCGCCGCCATTCGGGCGCGGAAGATCGGCGACGTTGTTGCTGTCGGTGTCGGTGTGCGCATCGACGTTGTTGCCGTTGGTTTCCATGTTGCCGTCGTCGATCCAGCCATTCGGCGAGGCCGTCGTATTTAGCGCGGGCGTGGTGAGCAGCGTGCGCGTCGCGAGCGGCGGCTGGAGGCTCGAAAGCGTATCGTGTCCCGGCGAAAACGGCGTCGGACTTTCGCCGGTGAAAACGCGATACGTCGCATCGCTGATGTAACTGGTGAGCGAGTGCCGCACGAGCACGTCCGCCTTTTCCGCATCCACGAGCACGCGATACATCTCGCCGCGCGCCTTGCTCATCAGCACCATGTCCCACGCGGGCCGCATCGCCTCGCCGCTCAGCGGCACCCACACGAGCCGCGCCGAGACATCCGTGTGCCGCGCCGTGCGAAACGTCTGCTTCTTTTCCCCACCCGTCGCCGCGCCGATCGCCGCGACTTTTTCCACCGCGACCGGATCGCCGATGCTCGCCGCCGCGACCGACACCGCACGCTGCGCCGCAACGGGAGGCTGCGCGATCAGTGTATTAAAATCGGGCGTGCCATTTCCCGCCGCCGCCGCCGCGTCCGGCACGAGCTGGCTGCCGACATTGATGATCTCCCCGCGCGCCGTCGTGTGCGCCTTGAAGATCGCCTCGAAAATCTCCAGCCCCGCGAACCGCTGCTGCCACACCGCCGTGCGAATGCCGTTGTGTTCCGTCACGTAATCCTTCGTCTTCGCCGCGCCGCCGAGCACCGCCGCGCCGTGCCCGAACAGCGCACGATTTTCCTCGATGAAATCGCGCACCGCCGCCTCCGCATCCGGCGCGGGTCCAGTCAGCAGCCGCGTCTCCGAAGCGATCCACTTCGGCGAGCCCGTGACGGGATCGGCATCCACGCTCACGTCCCGATGGCGCGTCTTAAAATCCGCAACCGCCGCCTCACGAGCCGCGGAGATTTTGAGAAACGCCGCGCGAACATCCAATTCGGCGAGCGGTCGCGCAGTCGGCGCGTCCGGCGTGAAAGCGACCGGGAGAACTTGCGATGCGTTCGCCGCGGGAAGCGCGCTGATGGATGGCGCGGCGGGCGCGGGCGATTCAGCGATGGGTGTCGGCGCGGATGAAGGCGGCCCTTTCCACCAAAGGAAAAAACCCGCTCCGATGAGCGCCACGAAAAGGAGAAGCAGGCCGCGTGTGCGTTTCATCGGCTCGCGGCGTCAGGGATAAACGAGGCGGAAGAAAAAGCGTTCTTCGGTGGTGCCGATGGGCACGGCGTTTCCCGTGCCGGTGAGCGTGGGGACGAGCGCGGAGTCCCACCAGTCTATGAGGTTGTTGCTTTCCTGGAGCACCCAGCCCGTGGCATTGGCGGGCCACGCGAGGAGCGCGCCGCCGGGTGCGGGCGCGATGGTGAAGGCGGGGACTTTCACGAAGTCGGCGGTGAGCGCGTAGCTGTCGTCTGCGATGAAGGTGTAGGCGCGATCCCAACTCACGGCGGTGCCGAAGATCGACCAGGTGTGAAAGGCATAGCCGGGATTCGGTGTGGCGGTGACGGTGACATTGTTGCCGAGGAGGTAGATGCCGGTGCCAGCGGCAGTGCCACCGATCGCGGGCGTAGCGGTCGTTTCGATGGCGGCGTAGATGTCCGAGTAGAAATTCGCGACGAGCGTGCGCGCGGCGTTGACGGTGAAGGTGTAAGTCGCGGAGGTGCTGACGGTGGTTCCGTTCTCGGTCCAACTGTCGAAAATCCAATCCGCGGCGGGCGTGGCTGTGGCAGTCGCGGTGGTGCCCGTAACGTAACCGGCGGCGCTCATCTGCGCGGTGCCGCCAGCGGCAGGCGCGGCAGTGGCGGTGATGATGAAGCCGGGCGAGAAACGCGCGGTGAGGGTGCGATTGCCTGCGACGCTGAAGGTGTAACTCGCGCTCGTGCTGACATCGACGCCGCTCTCCTGCCAGCGCGTGAAGATGTAGCCGGCATTCGGCGTGGCGAGGACGGTGGCACTGTTGCCGGAGACATAAGTGCCGCCGCCGCTCACGGTGCCGCCCGCGGTGGGATTCGCGCTCGTCGTAATGGTGCGTGAGACGCCGATGGCGGCGAAGTTGGCGACGACGGTGCGGTTCGCGGTGACGGTGAAGCTATAAGTCGGCGCGACGCTGACTAGGTTGCCCCCGACGGTCCATTTCCAAAAGACATAGCCTGGATTCGGCGTGGCAGTGAGGGTCGCCGTGGTGCCGCTCATGTGAGGTCCACCGCCGGTGGCTGTGCCACCCGCCGCTGGTGTCACGTTGGCTGTAACGGTGTAGGTCGGGAGCGGGATAAAGTTCGCGACTAGCGTGCGATTTGCGGCGGCGACAAAAGTATAGCTCGCAGCGGTGCTCACCTGCACGCCGCTTTCCGTCCAGTTCGCAAAGGCATAACCCGCGCCCGGCGTGGCGACGACCGTGACGCTGCTGCCTTGATTGACCACGCCGCCGCCGCTCGTCGTGCCAGTCGCGGCGGGCGCGGCGCTGGTGGTGATGTTGCAGGTGGGAACTGTGGTGAAATTCGCAACCACCGTGGTATCCGCGAGGACAGGGAACGAGTAACTCGCGCTTGTGCTGACCTGCACGCCATCCACGGTCCATTCGCTGAAGGCGTAGCCGACGTTCGCCGTGGCGGTGACAGTAGCCGTGCTGCCATCATTCATCGCGCCTCCACCAGTCACCGTCCCGGCACCCGGCGGCACGGTGCTCGTCGTGATGGTGCGCAATGCGACAAAGTTGGCGACAGGGTTATCGTTGTAACCGTTGTAACCACCCGCGACCGCATTGAACGCCAGTGCAGGGAACGACAGTGCGGGATTCGTGGTTACCGTGGCCGTCCCGCGCGTCCAACTGACAAACGCATATCCCGGCGCGGGCGTCGCCACCAGGTTCACAGCACCGCCGGTGTTGGGAAAGCTGCCGCCGCCGGTGACGGTGCCGCCCTCGGTGGGCGAGGCGGTCGGGGTGACAATGATCTCCTCGCTAAAAAATGCGTATAAGATGTTATAAATCGCAAAGGGTTCAACATAGGTCGTGTTGTAGCTCACGATCGAGCCGCCATTGGTCCAGTATAGAAACGTGCGCCCCGGCGGCGGCGTGGCTACGGCAGCGCGCGTGACGTAGCCCATGTAAGCGCCGCCACCCGTCACCGTGCCCGCGCCGGATGGCTGCGAGATGAGCCGGAGCGTGCTGTATTGACTGCCGCCTCCGCCGGCACCGACCGTCGTCGAGCGCGCCACGAAATGCCGGTCGCGAGTGCCATTGGCGGTAAAGGTATAGTTCAAACTCGAACTCACCTGCGCGTCGTTTTCAAACCATCCTTGAAAGGCGAAATACTCCTTCGGATCGGCAGAGAGTTCCACGACATCGCCGGCGGCAAAGCTGCCGCCGCCCTGTGTGATGCAGCCCGTCTCCGGCAGCGCGCCCGTGGTGATGGTGCTCCGCGGCGGACCACCCGTGAAGTGCGCCTTCAAATCGCGATACGCCGCGGGTGTGAAAGTATAACTCGCGTTCGTGCTCACGATTACCTGGCCTTCCTTCCAATTAGTGAACTTATAGCCCGCCGCCGCCGCCGCAGTGACCGTCACACTCGCACCCCCCGGATAAGTCCCGCCGCCGGTCACCGTGCCCCCGCCACCGGGGCCAGCCGCCGCGTCGATGCGCACAGGCGGATTTTCCACCGCGTCGTAAAGCGAGAACACACCATCCCCGGGACCCGATCCGTAGTAACCCGAGTCAGTGAACGGCCCGTTGAGCAGCACGAAGTGACCACCGTCGCCCCCCGCCGCGATCGCCCAACTCCAGTCAGGCACGCCCAACTGTCGCGCGGCGATTTCCACCCAATACACTTTGTTATTCCCGAGCGCCGCAAAAGGCGTCGGCAGCACGTAGCGGTAATCGAACATCGGCGCGCCATTGAAAGTCCCAGCCGGGGTCTGCCCTGCGGTGCCGGTGATCGAGTAAGTCACCAACGGCGGCAGCGTAGTTTCCGGGATGCCTGTCGGGACGCGATCGAAAATCCGCACGGTGAAACCCACCGGCTCGCTGTCCGAGAAAGTGCCGCGCCAGCGGATTTCCCGGATGGTCGCCGCCGTGGCGAGGCGGAAGCTATCCCGGCAGCGATTCTGATAGTAGGGAGGCGCTGTGGGATGGAAGGCACTGGCGAAACCAAAGCCCAGCGCCAGGGTCGCCGGTGGCTGCTCGTAGATGACCGCAGCCTGCGCCATGACGACGAAAAGTTGCGCGAGGAGGATGCGGAGGAAGATGGTTTTCATAGGCGTCGGAGAAGGCCGGTGAACCGCTCGCGCGCACGGACAGCCGATTGCGCGAGGGGTCGAAATAGGCGGATCTTTGCCTACTCCCGAGCAGCAGAACGCCGCGAGTGACAGCATGGATAGGTTCGGACTTTTTCAGGAAGTCCGGGGTAGCCGCGCCTACGATTGACGCGCCTATGGATTTCAAAAAGTCCCCCGAACTGCGCTACCGCACGATGTTACTCGCCGTTCTTTTGATCGGCGTGTCTGGCGTCGTGTTTCGGCGGGCGCAGCGTCAGCCGGTGTCCGCGGGAGCTGACAGAGACACGGGGCAATAGTCTATTTGTCTCGTGCGCCCAGACTTCGAGGTTGAAGCTGTGTCGCACTGCGGGCATCCTCCCCGCCATGATTACGACGCTTGAAGAAATCCACCGCGACCCGGCGATTCTCGACCGTGCGATTTCGCGCCGGGAACCGCTCGATATTCTCGCCGGGGGCGAGATCGCGGCGACGTTGCTGCCGAAGATGGCGCTTTCCGTGGCCGCTGCCCGGCGGGTGATGCAGATGCGGTTCGCCGCGCCGGATTGGGAATTCACCGCGGGCGTTCCCATGAGCCGCGACGAACGCAACGCCCGTGGCTGATTGCTTCCTGGATACGAACGTCCTGCTCTACGCGGTGAGCACGAATCCGGCGGAGGCGGACAAGACACTCGCCGCTCGCACGCTCATGCAGGCGGAAGACTGGGCTTCGTCGGCGCAGGTCGCGGCGGAGTTCATCCGCGCGAGCACCTCGCCGCGCCAGCCAAAGCCGCTCACGCGCGCGGAAGCGCGGCGTTGGGTCGAGACTTGGATGGCGTTTCCGATGGCCGCCGTGGACGGCGCACTCGTGCTGGAAGCGGTGCAAATTGCCGAGCATTTCCAAACGTCGCATTTCGATGCGCAAATCCTCGCGGCAGCAAAACGAATGGGCTGCGCGACGGTGCATTCCGAAGACCTGAATCACAACCAGGACTACGGCGGTGTGCGTGTGCTGAATCCATTTCTGCCGACGCCCTGATTTTCCGCGCGCTGTCAGCCGGGGAAAGTGCTCCCAGCCTCGTAAGCGGATAGAGTGCAGACGGAGGGACGGGGAAGTAATCGCTATTCAGTGCGCGCGGCCTTTGTGGAAGGTGAACCGCTGTATCCCGGCGCAGGGTTTCATCGGCGCACGCACATTCAATTCTGCGTGCGCAGCACTTCACAAGTGATCGGCTATTTTCGTCCGCACGGTTTTTGAATGGATAGTTAATGCAGTGCGATCAGAGTTTTCACCCGCGAAAATGAGGCGCGGAGCAGCGGGCCGCGTGTGCATTTCATAAGCTTGCGGCTTCAGGGCTGCACGCAGTTGACCGCGGCTTTCGCCATGACGATTGGGTGTAGAAAATCACGGATGGAAGAGCCGAAAGAACCGCTGGCTCTCCAAGGTCGGGGCGGTCACGGTATTCTGTCCGCCCATGAGAGAGATCGGGCGATTGGTGGCCGACCAGCTTCCCGCCGAGAGATCGGGGCTTTCTTGGAGGAGCCATCCGGGAGCCGTATTCGGCCACTTTACTCTAAGCCCGCCCGGCGCGGCGCTGATGGCGGCTTCGGGCGTGGAGCGTGCGTAGAACCAGTTGTAGCCAATGCTCGCATTGTAGGAGGTGTTTGCGGTGGTGCTGATCTGGAAGGCCGCGCTCTGCCACCACGAGTTGAAGCGATAGTTCTCCCCAGGCGTGGCTGAGATATAGACATTCCGCGAGTAACCGACCCAGGCACCTTCACCGGTCACGATGCTACTGCCCGGTGGCTCGGCGCGCACCCGCACGATCGTATAGACGGCAGTGCTATCCCCGGCGCGACTTACAAAAAAGCGCGCTTCCAGATTGCGGTCGGTGGAGGCGTCGAAGAGATACGGCGTGACCGTGCTGGCGATGGCGTCGTTTTCATACCAGCCAGCGAAGAGAAAGCCGTCCTGCACACTGACATCGATCTCCACCTGCTGGCCCACGGTGAAGGTGCCGCCGCCCGATGGGTGTCCGGCGATGGGTGGGAAAGCAGTCGCGTTGATCCGTGCCACATTAGGACTCCCAAAGTGCGCGACTAATGCGCGATAGGCACCCGCTGTGAAGGTATAGCTGGCGGAGGTGCTGACAGTGTTGATGCCTTGTTTCCAATAGAGGAAAGTATAGTTCGCCGCAGGAGTCGCAGTCACGGTCACGGATGTTCCCGGCGCAAAGGTGCCCGAGCCCGTCACGGTGCCGCCAGCCGCCGGCGACTTAGCCAGGGTGATGACCGCATTGGGATTCGTTACCTGATCGAGAAAACTGAGGGCGCTGCGCCCCGCGGCGCCGCCGTAGGTGGAGTCCTGCAATAGCTCGATCGCCCCGCGCAGCGCGGTATGACCGCCTCCAGTGCTGCTGGTTTGAAAGCCCCAATCGGGGACGCCGGGCTGGAACGCAAAGATTTGCAGCGCGTAATTCTGGTTCGCGAACGCATTGAACGGCGTGGGCAGCGCAAAGCGATAGCTATACATCGGCACACCACCCACCGAGCCCGCTGGCGTTTCATCCGCGTTGCCCGCCGTGATGAAGAAAGCCGCCGGGCGTTCGTTCAAATAGGAATGGCCGCTCGGCAGGGGATTGTAGATTTGCACGATAAACTGCGCAGGCGGCAGGCTCCCATAGGTTCCGCGCCATTGGATTTCCCGAATGGTCTGCGCCGTTGAGAAGACGAAGGATTCCCAAATGCGCTGCTGATAGTGCGCAGTGCAGACCGTGCCCGTCGCGCTGACGTGGGACAGCGTGGACGTCGGCGAGGGCGGTTGATCGAAGATGACCGCCCCACGGCAGACTGAACTGCCCAGCAGAAATGATTGGATCAGCAGAAAGAGGATCGAGTAAGTTTTCATCTAGTGTTGTGGATAATCGTTATGGATGCGCGATGCGGAAAAAGACCGGGCCTCCGGTGGTGTTAGTCGCGACGGTATTTTCACCGGCCACGCGTGTAACCGCGCACGCAGAGTTCACCCAGGCCGCAAGGTTGGTGCTTTCCTGCAAGACCCAGCCGACCGTGGTCGCGCTCGCGCTTGTGCTGACTGGCACGCCGTCCTCGGTCCAGTTCACGAAGGCGTAGCCGATGTATTTCGTAGCATCGGACCATTGCGGCGGGGCTCCTCTACGGCGCGGCGGCGGGGATGGCGCGGACGCGGTAGAAGCGCGAAGCTACTCCCGGTTCCGGGGTAAAGGTGAAGGTCGTGATGTAGCTCGGCCACTGGCTCGCGGGCGGGACGGGAACCCATGTCGTGAGGTCGGTGCTGCACTCGACGGTGAACTTCCAGTAGTAGCCGTAGCTCGGCCAGTTCATCGTCATCGAGCCATCGGCATTCACGGTGTTAGCTACGGTGCCGGCTTCGAGGACGAAGGGTTGCGGCAGGGTATAGACATTCCCGCTCGCGATGTAGCCCCACAGTCCGGCGGTGTCTTGCGCGGTGACGGTGACGACATAACTAAACGACGGGCGCAGGCCGGGGATCACGACTTGCGTGGTCCCGGCGGGGACGGTGAAGGTGACGAAGTGATCGTTATACGGGCCGTGATGGAAGCGGCGGCGCGGCTGGCGATGCGAGGCCGTGACCCGGTAGAGTGCGATGCCATAGTTATCGGTCGCGGCGCTCCACGTTACCCGGCAGCTATCCCAACTTACTTGATCGACGACGAAGTTACCCGGCGCGCTCGGCGGGATGAGATCGGTGCCTGCGGGATAAGTGGTGACGGTGCGGCTGAGGCTGGCGCTGCCGGTGGCGCTCGTGGCGGTGACGGTGAAGGTTTGCGTGCCTTCCTGACCGGCGGCGGGCGTCCAGGTGAAGTAGCCGCTGTTCG
>JAYVRQ010000404.1:0-1547 GCA_043776145.1 Chthoniobacteraceae bacterium | reverse complement strand
TTGTTGCGCGAGCACGTCACCCACGCGCGCCCCGCCGCGAAGACCACATCCGCGGGCTCATCCTTGCACTGGAGCGTATCCGTGACCGTCCCGCTGCTGACCGACACGACGCTCACCGAATCCGACACTTCATTCACCACCCACGCCTCGTCATTCGACACCGCATTCACCGACACCGGCTCGATGCCCACGGGAATCTCGCGAATCAGCACCGGCGCGGGATTCGCGGGATTCGACACATCGAAAACGGAGAGCCGCGCATCCGGCGTATTCACCGCGAAAAGCCGCGTGCCATCGGGCGAAAGGCAAACCGGGCGCGTCTGATGCCCCTCGAAATTGACGAACTGCGCGTGCGCGGATGCGGCGAGGACGAGAGTGAGCAGCAGGGGAAGTTTCATGGGGTTGGAGTGCAAGAGCTATCGTCTGCGGGGGACGAAAGGCAAGGGAGTGTCAAAAGGTCGCCGCAGGATTTCGCTTCTCTTTTAGATTTTAGATAAAAGCCGCATATCCAAATCATCAATCGTCTGCAACGAGACGATCGCCCCATCAAACAAACCCCGGCCCTGCGGCCCTGTCAGTGTTCCTACTTATGAAACAGACGACGTGTTTGCTCTTTCTGACGGCCTCGCTCCTCACGCTCCCCCTCCGCGCGCAGAGCCCGGCGAACCCGGCTGCCGCTGCGCCGCCGGAACGAAATTTCCAAGTTCTTAAACGCACGGAAATAAAACGCGGGGATCGCACCATCATCTTCCAGCGGGTCGCTCCGCCGCAGGCATCTCCCTCCGCACCGGCACCGGTGACTCCCGCCTTATCCGCTCAGGAACTTGCCGCGCAGGAGCGCCGGGCGGCGAAGCAGCCGCGGGTGCTCTTCTTCTCCGCCACCGTCCTCGATCGCACGCTCACCGAACTGCGCTGGTTCGACGAGGCGGGGCCGCACCGCGCCTTTAGCAACATCGACTTCCAAGTTTTCAGCGGCATGGGCGAAATCGAAACCGCCGACACGATCTACACCCTCATGCTCGCCCTCGAAAGCGGCCCGGCGGAGGCGCTCGCGGAACGCACCCGCGATTTCCCGCAAATCGCGCTCCTCCCGCACGACCGCTCCGCGTGGTTGCTGGCCGAAGGGGCGGGCTCGCCGACCACGCCGATGATGTCCGCCCTCGACGCGATCCATCCCTTTTACGACGCAAATCGCGAGGCATTGATCCAGTCGCACGCACAGCGCGAGGCGGCCCGTGCCGAACGCGAGCGCGCACTGCGCGAACATCCGGCGGTAAAGAAGAACACCGTCATCAGCTACTGGAGAAAACCTAGGCCAGCCGCACCGCCGCAAAATGAAGGAGCGCCGAGATGAACCGCGCATTTTTCTTCCTCCTCTGCGGCCTCGCGCTGGCCGGCGCGGCCTTTGCCCAGACTCCAGACCATCCCAACGAAGGACTCACCGTCAGCAAGATCGGAACGGATATGTATGGCGTGACATGGCTGGGACGGCCGGGGATAGCCTACTTTCTTCAATACTCGGAGGACTTCGTCACCTGGCACCAATT
>JAYVRQ010000403.1:0-4928 GCA_043776145.1 Chthoniobacteraceae bacterium | reverse complement strand
GCGCGGCGAGTTGCGCCTGCGCGCGCTGAACCATCGTTCGGCTGCCGATTCCCGCTGCGAGCAGTTTGCGATGCCGGCTGAGATTGAGTTCCGCCGCGTCGAGTTCGGCGCGCTGCCACGTCGCGGCGGCTTCGGTGGCGGCTGTGGTCGCGGCTTTGTGCGCGGCCTGCGCGCCTTCAAGCGCTTCGCGGGGAATGCTCCCGGCATCGAACTTCGCGCGTTTCGCGGCCAGGTCGGTCCCCGCGGCTTCCGCGCGCGTGGCGGTGAGATCGCTGAGAAGACGCACCACTTTCAAAGCGCGATTCTCCGCATCGATTTTGGCAATCGCGCCGGCCCGGAACAGGCGCTCTCCGGCGGTGGCGTTTTTTTTCGCGCGATCCAGCGCGGCCTCGAGGCGGGGCACGGTGGCGACGGGATCGCGCGGGGAGGGGACATCGGGCAGGAGCGCGGGCTCAAAGTCCATCGCCTCGCCGGGAGCGCGGCGCGGAAGATCGTCCGCAGCGCGCGCCGCGGCGGGCAGGAAAGTCACGACGATGGCTGCGGCGATGCGACGCATGAACACGAACGCAACTTTACCAAATTTAACCACACCGCCAAGCGCGCGATCTTCTGACGGCTCGACACGCGGCGGTGGGTTCCCTATTTCCGCCAGCCGTATGAAACAGATTCTCCCCAAACTCCTCGTGCTCGCGCTGGCGCTGGCGCTCGCTGCCTGCGCGACCACGGATGGCGGAAATTCCACGCCTGCTCCGACGCCCGGCGCGATGACCAAAGTGCATGAATCACCGCAATGATCGCACGGCGCTAATATACACGGAGGCCGGTTCGAGTCGGCGCTCGCTGAACGACGCGGAGGCGCGGGCTACGGCAGCGCCGCCATCATGGCCGACGCGGGCGAGACTGGCGCGGAGCCGCCGCCGCCGACTGCGGGCGAGTTCCTGAACCGCTCTTACATTCACGGCATTCCGTATTCGCACGTCGCCCGCTTCGGCCCGGCGGACGCGGCGAATTTCAAGGCCGTGCTCGCCGACCCGTCGCGCAAGGCGCAGTGGCTGAATGCGTCCGTCGCGCTCGGGGCGATCGGCACTGAGGAAGCGGTCAGTTGCGCTGGCGGGCGCCGGGCCGCACCGCCGGGGCCGACACGGCGCGAATGCTCACCGCCGCGTCCTACTCCGGCCTCGCCCTTTCCGGCGAAAACGAGGCCGCGAAAGTGCTGGCCACCGAGGCCCGAAAAATCCACGACGACGCCCCGCTGCGGAAAGGCGTGGAAAAGGCGCTCATCGAACTGCGCAAAGTCCGGCAGCAAGGGCTGCGGCGGTATTCGGAACCGCACGTACACCCGGAGCAGTGAATGCGGTGCGGGACTGGACGGAAGCCGAAAAGCGTCCATCCTTGGCGGCTTCCGATTTGCCTTTTTTCCCCGTGTTCACCAAGCCACTCGTCTCCGTCGCCGCGCTCCGTTACCGGGAAAAAGTCCTCGCCCATGCCGAGATGGAATTGCGCTCGGCGGGGAAGGTCCATCCCAAGGAATTCGTGCCGCTTTACGCAAAGTTCGTGAAGGTCGAGAGCTTCCGCATCAAGACCCGGCACAATGCCGGGGCGGGCGGACGCGAGATTTGCGGGGAACGCGCGAGCCTCGTGGATGTCGTGGTGCGGCATTTGTTTGAGGCGTTGCTGGCACATGAGCCGGGCTTTGCGAAAAAGCCGCCGAAGCTGGCCCTCGTCGCCTACGGCGGCTACGGCCGCGGAGAACTCAATCCGCTCAGCGACATCGACCTCACGTTCATCATCGACGAGCCGCGCGGGAAGCTCGATCCGCGCGTCGCCTCGATGATCGAGTCGATGGTGCGGATGATGTTCGACCTCTTTCCCAAGCCGAGCATCCTGACGCGCACGATCGCCGGCACGATCCAGCAGGCGAACTCGGACATGCTGACGAAGACCTCGTTTCTCGAATCGCGGCTGATCGCCGGAGATGAGCCGCTGTTCCTGGAATTCCAGCGCCAGTTTTTGAAAAAATGCGTCGATGGCCACGTCGATGACTACATCCGCGCGCGCATCGAAAATCAGCGGGAGCGCCACGAAAAATTCGGGCGCACGGTGTCCATGCAGGAGCCGAACATCAAGAGCGGCTGCGGCGGCCTGCGCGACTACCAAAACCTGCTCTGGATCAGTTTTTTCAAGGAGCGCGTGCAGACCACGGCGGGGCTCGTGGAAAAAAAACTGCTCGATGAGCGCGAGCGCCGCGTGCTCGAGCGCGCCTACGATTTCCTGCTGCGCGTCCGCACGGAACTGCACTACCTGAACAAGACCGCGACCGACACGATCGTGCTCAGCCAGCAGCTCAAGCTCGCGAACCGCCTGCACTATCCGCAGAAGAACATCCTCCGGCGCTCCGAGGCTTTCATGCGCGATTACTACCTGCGCGCGCGCGATATTTTCCACACCACCGAACTGCTCTCGGACCGCCTCTCCCTGCCGGTGCCGGAGCACCCGGACGCGCCCGCGAAAAAGCCGTTGATGAGCTTCATGCGCATGAAGCTGGCGAAGCCGAAGACGGAGCGATTCGACGGATTCTACAGTGCGGACGGCCGCATCTACCCCGAGGCGCGCGACATTTTCAATCAGGAGCCCGCGCGGATGATGCGCCTCTTCCAGCATCTCCAGCAGCGCGGCCTGCGCATGAGCCCGCAGCTCGAACAACTCGTGCGCCGCCGCCTGCATCTCGTCGATACGACCTTCCGCTACGCAAAGGCCACGCGCGAAACCTTCCTCGCAATCTGCTCCCGCAAAGGCGAGGTCGCCAGCACGCTCCGCGCGATGGATCGCGTCGATTTTCTCGGGCGCTACATCCCCGAATTCGGGCAGCTCACCTGCCTCGTGCAGCACGAATTTTTCCACCGCTACACGACCGACGAACACACGCTCGTCTGCATCGAAAAGCTCGACCGTCTGCTCGATGCGGACGATCCGAAACTCGCCAGCTACAAGGCGCTTTTCCTCAAACTCGAAGACCCGCTCGTGCTCTACCTCGCGCTGCTGCTGCACGATACGGGCAAGGCCGCGAACGTCCGCTCGCACGCCGAGGCGAGTGCGCTCTACGCGCAAAAAGTCGCGCGCCGTTTGCAAATCACTCCTGAGCAGCGGCGCGCACTCGTCCTGCTCGTCGATCATCACATCCTCATGTCGAGCATGGCGCAGCGGCGCAACATCGACGATCCCGCGACGATCGCCGAGTTCGCGTCCTTCGTAAAAACGCAGCCGAATCTCGACGCGCTGATGCTGCTCACGCTCGCCGACGGCCAGGGCACCGGCGACGAAAATTGGAGCGACTGGAAGGAAAGCCTCGTCTGGCAACTCTACCGCGAAACGTCCGCCTTCCTCGCGGATGGACAGGAATTTTTCCGCCAGCGCACCCTCGAGCGCGCGGGCCTGCAGGAGGCCGTCTCGAAAAAACTCGCCGCCGATTATCGCGAGGAAATCGACGCGCACTTCGAGTGCATGCCCGAGCGTTATTTCACGATGCACACCGCCGCCGAGATCGTGGAGCACATCCGGCTTTTCCGAAAATTCCTCATCACCCGCGCGCGGGACGCGGAGGCCGCGCTCCAGCCCGCCATCAAATGGATCGCGCATCCCAACAGCGGCCACAGCGAAGTGCTCCTCTGCGGCTGGGACCGCCGCGAACTGCTCGCGCGCATCGCCGGCGCCTTCTCCAGCGCGCAGATCAACATCCTCGGCGCCGACATTTTCACCCGCGGCGACAGCCTCGTGCTCGACATCTTCCGCGTCTGCAACATGCAGATGCAGGCCGTCACCGACGAGCGCGACATGGCCGCCTTCGGGCGCCGGCTCCAGCAGGCGCTCGCCACCGACGAGTTCGATTTCACCGCCGATCTCGCCAAGGCGAAAAAGCGGCGTGGCTTCCATCTCTCGCAGGAACTCGACTTTCCCACGCGCATCGTCATCGAGAACGAATCGCACCCCGTTTACACGCTGGTCGAAATTCAATCGCCCGACCGGCTCGGCTTTCTCCACGACGTGCTGCGCGGCTTCGGCGAAGTCGGCGCGCAAATCGCCTTCTCCCGCATCTCCACGGAAAAAGGCGCGGCCATCGACAGCTTCTACATCACCGGGGCGGACGGGAAAAAGCTGCATGACGGCGCGAGCATGAAGCATCTCCAGCGCACCCTCGCCCACGCTGCGGAAAAGCCCGCCGGCCCGCCGCCAGCCTGACTATTTTTCGGAAATCGTCAGCGGCGGATGGCGGCACGCCTGGAAAAGTTTCGACGCCGCGAGCGTCTGTGTCTCGCTGGCTTCATCGGAATCCTCCATCGCAAACGCCGTGATCGCTTTCACGACCCGCTGCGCCGTCGCCGCCTCGATAGTCCCCGCGCGTCCATTCTTCGGGAGCATCCCGTGCAAATTGGCAGCCGCAACCGGCGTGGAATTTAGCGCGCGATTCAGCCAGTATCTCAGCGAGTCGGCGTCAATCTCATAGGGCACCGTGGAATTTCTGGTCCGGAGATAAAGGTTCATTTTGGAAAAAGCTATGAAGCGCGCGGCACGGGCTCAAGCGCAGTGAACGTGCCAGGGAATTCAGGGGATGTGCTTGAAAGTGGAATCGTCGTCCCGCCTGCCTCCGCGCCCGCCCGCTCACCGATTCCACTTTTCATCGCACCCTCCGAGTCATGGCGTTTAAGTTCCCGCCCACTGCCGGGTTCATCCCGGTGCCGCACATGCCGCGCTTCATTTTTATCCTGACCAGCCTCCTCGCTACCGCGCCCGTCTTCGGCGCGGATGACGCGGGCGCGCTGTGGGCGGGCGGGGTGCAGGCGCTGCTGGATCAGCAGTGCGTGAAATGCCACGGGCCGCTGAAAAAGAAGAGCGGCTTGGAATTGGATACGGTCGAAGCGGTGTTGAAAGGG
>JAYVRQ010000402.1:0-4935 GCA_043776145.1 Chthoniobacteraceae bacterium | reverse complement strand
CCAGTACGAACTGGCGTTTCGGATGCAGATGAGCGTGCCCGAGGCCACGGATGTCGCGGGGGAACCGGCGCACATCCACGCGATGTACGGCACCGAGCCGGGCAAGAATTCCTTCGCGAACAACTGCCTGCTCGCGCGCCGACTTTGCGAACGCGGCGTGCGTTTCATCCAGCTCTATGACTGGGGCTGGGACGCGCACGGCGACAACGAAGGCACATCGCTGACCGGCGGCATTCAGCGCAAAGCGGCGACGATGGACAAAGCCGTCGCCGCGCTCCTCAGCGATCTCGAACAACGCGGAATGCTCGACGACACACTCGTCGTCTGCGGCGCGGAATTTGGCCGCACGCCGATGATGGAAAATCGCAACGCGGGCAAAGACAATCCGTTCGCCGGACGCGATCACAGTCCCGGCGGCTTCACGGTGTGGCTCGCGGGCGGCGGCGTGAAAGCGGGACTGAGCTACGGCGAGACGGATGAGTTCGGCTATCAGGCCGTCGTGGACAAAGTCCACGTTCACGATTTGAACGCGACGATCCTGCACCTGCTTGGCTTCGATCACGAAAAGCTCACGTTCTTTTTCCAAGGCCGAAACTACCGCCTCACCGACGTGCATGGCAGCGTGGTGAAAAGCCTCCTCGCCTGACCCTGCGGCTTTACGGCGCGGGGACGATCCGCACGAGCGTGAAAGTGAACGTGCCCATCGGTGGCGCGTAGCCGTTCGTGGCGAGCGGCGGTGTGACGATGCGCGTGATGACGCCGCGCGGAGTCGTCACCAGATCGGGCGAGGCAAAACTCGCGCCGCTGTCGGTGCCGGTGTCCCACGGCACGAGCGGCACGGTCTTGCTCTGCACCCACTGGCCGTTTTCGACGAGCGGCAGTCCGCGCACTCCGGCGAACCAGTCGGGACTCGGCGCGACCATCGTGACGAGGGTGACGAGCGGATGCGTGCGGTCGATCTGGAAGCGCAGCGTGGTCGTGCCCGCGCCGGGGGAAATGCCGCTGCCGGAAAGCTGGCGATTGGCGGTGCCCGCGGCGATGGCGGCATCGACTTCGGCGAGCAGGCTGAACTTCCCGCCGCGCTCGGCCATGAACTGGATGCCGGCGCTCGCGTTGCCGCCGGGCCGCCAGAATTCCACGCGATGATTGTGCAGCCCGCCGACGAGTCCCGACCAGTGCGCGCCCGCGGGGAAGTCGGTCGGATGCGTCGCCGCCGTCCACGTCGCGTTGAAGACGACATCGTATTCCGCCGTCGGCTCGGAGGTGACTTGGAAAAACGCTCGGCTGCCCGCGACGGGGACGGTCGCCGTGTTTCCGGCGACGGGCGTGCCGACCGGAGACCAAGCGCCGGAGCCAATCTCCGGGCGGGTGCAGACCTGGAAGGGCGCGCGTCCGCCGGTCCAGTTTAGCGTCGCCTGCCCGCCGGCGACACTCAGCGCCGAGACGCGCAGGCCCGCCGTGTCGGTGGTGAATTCAATCTCGAGCGCAGGCGCCTGCGCGGCGTTTTCGCGCGAGGCGAAAGTGCGCGCGGTCTGCGCATCGACCTCATTTTTTCCGAGCACCGCCCAGCCGTAATTATTCTCCGGCGTATCGAGCCACGCCTGCACATCCGCGACGAGCGGGGCCGTCGATTCGATCCGGTAACTCCCCGCCGCACCCACCGCGATTTCCGCGCTCGCACCCGCCGCGATGTCCGTCCCCGCCGCAGCCCACACGACGTTCGGGTAAAGCCGGTGGCTCCAAGTCGCATCGTTAACCGCCGCCGGTCCGCCCGACGGCGCACTCTGCGCCCCTTCGATCCACGGACGCACGATGCGGCGGATTTCAAATGGCTGCGTCGTCCCCGCGACCGGCGGCGCATCGGTCGCCGTGAGCGTGAACCGCGCCGCGAGGATCGTCGCGCCGGGCGGCACCGTGGCGGCGACATTGAAGCTCACGAGAGCGCGTGTGCGTGCGCTTGCGCTGATGGGCGCACCTGCCTGAAGCGTCATGCGCGCACCGAAATTATTCGCGGGAACAGTTTCGTGAATCGTCGTGTCGGCATCGGGCGCGATCGTCGCAGTCGTCGCAGAGGCGGCGGGCAGGGCGGCGAGGAGAGATGCGAGGAGGAAGGCGGCGGTTTTCATGGTGTTCTGCAAAGTGGGAGCGCGCTCACGCGCGAAAATTCCCAAGATGGATTACCGACCGCGTGCGGGACGCAGAAATGCAGCGCGGCGCAGCCGCTTCGGTCGAAATGACAGTTTTTTTTGGATGCGGCTGCGCCGCGCGAGGTCTCGGCGTTTTTCAAAACGCCACGCTCAAGGGACGAAGAGAAATTCGTTGCTGTTCAGCAGCACGCGGCAGAGCGCGGGGAGGCCGTGAGTGCGCGTGAGTTCGGCAAAATCGCGCTGCTCATCCGCCGTCGGTTCGCGCAGCCAGACGAGGCGCACGGCGTTGGCGATTTGCGCTTCGAGCGCGGGCGTTTCTGTTTCCGCGCGGGCCGCGAGCGCGGCGCTGTGGTGGAGCACGAAGTCGTTGTTGAACAGTGCGAGGGCTTGCAGCGAGGAGACGGAAAAATTGCGCGCGGGCGCGAGCAGGCCGAGGTCGGGAAAATCGAGCGCCTCCATGAACGGATCGGCGATACCGCGCCAGACGTTGCGGTAAATGCTGCGGCGTCCCGCGCCGGGACTGCTCCAATCGTAGGCGGTGTAATCAAGCGCGGGTGTGATCTGCGGACCTTTGCTGGATTTGAAATGGCGGATGCTCGGGCCACCCATCGTGAGGTCGAGTTTTCCGGAAACGGCGAGGGTGAAATCGCGCACGGCATCGGCGTCGAGGCGATGGCGGTTCTGCCGCCAGAGCAGACGATTTTCGCCGTCGAGCTTCGCGGCGTCTTCGCGGATGTCGGATGATTGGCGATAGGTTTCGCTCGTGACGATGAGGCGGTGCAGTGCTTTCAGCGAACCGTGCGCGTCGTCGCGAAACCAGACGGCGAGCCAGTCGAGCAGTTCGACGTGCGAAGGCTCGCCGCCCATTTTTCCAAAGTCGCTCGGCGTGTCGCAGAGGCCGCGGCCGAAGTGATAATGCCACACGCGATTCACGATGCTGCGCCACGTCAGCGCGTTGCCGGGATGCGCGATCCAGTCGGCGAGCGCGGCGCGGCGTTCGGCTTCGTCCTTCGGATTTTTCAAAACGAAACGCGCGGGCAGATGCGTAAGCGCGGAGAGCGCGCCGGGTTCGACGATGGCGCGCGGTTTGTCGAAATCGCCGCGATGCAAAAGGTTCACGACTTTCGGCTCGGGCAGCGCGCGCGCCTGCACCGCGCCTTCGCCGGACGGGATGTTCACCGACGCGGCGGCGGCATAGACCACGGACTGCGGCGGAAGTTTGGCCAGCGATTCATTCGCGACGATGCGGAGCGCGTGCGCGGCGAGCGCGATGCGTTGCGCTTCCGTGCGATCCGCAGCGGCGAGCGCGGACTCGACTTCCTCGGGAAGCGCGGCGGCGTTTGCGGCAGCATCCGTCGTCACCGCGAGGCTGAAAGCGCCGATGATGTGCGAGCCGCCGTGCGCCTGCCGAAGCGTGATCGCGAGCCGCGCGCCGGGCTTCAGCGCGAGCGGCTCGGCGAGCGCGAAGACCGCGTGATGCGGTTGACCGACTGCGGGATGGATGCCCCACGCCGTCTTGATGTCCCCATCGAGCGCGCGCGCGATTCCCCAGTCGGCTTGATTGAAATCCGCCGTCGCGCTTCCGAATTTCACCACGCGCCCCTCCGCCGCGCCGGGCTCGAAGACGCGCAGTTTGATTTCGGAAAGGTGCAGGTTCCCATTCGCCGCGCGGCCCGGCCCGCGCACCGGCAGCGAGTCGTGTGGAAAAACATTCAGGCGAAGCGCGGTGATGCGCTCCAGCGTCGTCGCGGCGGAAATCGTGTACGTGTCGCGCTCGGGCAAAACGCCGCTCGCGAGGATGACGCCATCCGCATCGCGCGTGAGAGTCGCGCCTTCCGCCGAGGTGAAAGTTTCCGCATCGAGCGGCTGCCAGCGCGCGCCGCCGCCGCGTTGCGCGAGCCATGTGTCGATCAGCGGCGCATTTTCCGCCGTAAGCAAAACGGCGGCATCGCGCTTGTCCGCGGCGGCGATGATTGACTGCCATCGCTGCCGCTGCCGCTTCACCGCGATGTCTTCATCGTAAGAAACGTCGCCTTTCAAAATGCCGGCGAAGACGGCCTGCAGCGCGTAGTAATCCTCCTGCGAAATCGGATCGAATTTGTGCGCGTGGCAGCGGGCGCAATTCGCGGTGGTGCTCACGAACGCGGCCATCGTCTGCGTCACGAGGTCGTCGCGATCGAGATAGTCGAACGTGATCGGCGCGGTGCCAAATGCGCTGAGGTCGAACGTCCCCGCGCCGAGATAGCCGAGCGCGGGCGTGAGTTGCGGTTCGTCCGGAAAGAAAACGTCGGCGGCGAGTTGTTCGCGGATGAAGCGCGGCCACGGCGTGTCCTGGTTCAGAGCGGCGATGACGTAGTCGCGAAAGCGCCATGCGTTGTCGCGGCCGACGTCGTGCTCGAAGCCGTGCGAGTCGGCGAAGTGGATCGTGTCCAGCCAGTGCCGCGCCCAGCGTTCGCCGTGGCGCGGGCTGGCGAGGAGTCGGTCGGTGAGGAACTCGATTGCCGATTGCCGATTGCCAATTACCGATTGAACAAAAGCATCCACTTCCCCCGGCGTTGGCGGGAGGCCGGTGAGATCGTAGCTCACGCGGCGGATCAGCGTGCGGGCGTCCGCTTCCGGTGAAGGCGCGAGATTTTTTGCGACGAGTTTTGCGCGGATGAATGCGTCGATCGGATTCGCGTCAGCGCCCGGTACCGCTGGTTTCACGAGCGGTTGCAGCGACCAGTGCGGCTTCCCATCTTTCGCTCCCGCGAACTCATCCGGCCACGCTGGCCCCGCGTCGATCCAC
>JAYVRQ010000401.1:0-4937 GCA_043776145.1 Chthoniobacteraceae bacterium | reverse complement strand
GCGCCGTTGCCCGCGCGTTTGCGCCGCCCGCTTCCGTGGCTGGAAACTATGTGCAGGACGGTGGCGTTATCACCGTCGATACCAGCCCGACTTTGCATCGCCTGGTGAGCGGAAATCCCGTGAGCCTTGCCTTCGCGGGTGCGGCACCTTTGGCGACGACCGGGGATTACTCGGTCTCGGGTAGTTTCCCGATCACGACCACTTCTTTTTCGGCCCGGACTAAGGATGTTATCCGCAGTACTTATACGCAAAGCGGGACGACCGTGAGCGTGGCGACCGGCAGCGGTGCCACTGGCAGCCAGAGTCACGGTTTGGTTATCGGGGATTATGCCTATGTTCGGTTCCGCGATGGAACCGGGAAGCCGGCGGATGGCGTCCTCCAGGTTGTCACTGTTCCAAGCGGGACACAGTTCACCGCCACAGTTCTGACATCCGCGACCATCTCGCCGGCGGCGAATAGCGATGTGGCCTTCCTGCGCGGCGCCTACAGTCAGCGCACCACCACAGTGACGCTGACTTGCGGAACCGTTCACGGGCTGACGACCGGCGCGAATGTGTCGATTACCTTCGTGGGTAGCATCGGCGCAGCCAGCCTCCCCACCGTCGGGACTTACCCGGTGACGGTGATCGACGACTTCCGTTTCAGCTACACCGCCGCCGACTCGGCTTCACGCGATGGCACCTTTAACGCCGCCGCGGATGTCATGGTGCTGAACCGTTCCGGCACGGTGACATCCACGTTCAGCAACTGGACTATGGGAGGTTCCGACACCGACATCGCACAGACTCCGATGCGTTCGCCGACCGTGTTCAACTTCTTCCTGCCGGACTACCAATTCCCCGGCGTCACCTCGAATGCGGGACTCATCACGCCTGAGTTCCAGCTAACCTCGGAAACCAATGTGATCCGCAGCGCCAACTTCCTGTATGATGGCATCTTCAATCCCTCGGGGAACACCACGGGGCTTTCCAGCTTTCGCAGCGGCGGCGGAGACATCGGTCTCGACTTTAGTGTGTGGATGGCGAACGGCCCCGGTGCCAAACCCTGGACGAACAACGAGAACCTCAACGCCCTGATCGACCAGTTGAACACGCTACTCATGGGTGGGCTGCTGCCCAGCACCGGGACGAATAACTATGCGACCAACCCGCGCACGATCGTCAATGCCAAGCAGGCCATCTATGACTATGTCATTAACACCACGAACATCTCCTATACCAACACGGCTCCCACCGACACACAGAAGATGGCCCGCATTCGAGCGGTGATTCACCTGATCGTTACTTCGCCAGACTTCACCATCCAAAAATAAGACCTATGGACCCCAAAGACTTCCCAAATCTCAACACGCGCCGCGATTTCATCCGCAAGGCGTGTGCTGCCGTTGGCACGATTTCGATGTCCGCGACGATGCGCGACCTGCGGTTTATCAACGCCGCCGTCGCCCAAAGTGCGCTGACGGACTACAAGGCGCTGGTCTGCATTTTCCTCTCCGGCGGCAACGATTCCAACAACCTTATCATTCCCCGCGGCACAGACTACGCCAGCTACCAAAGCCTGCGCGGTTTGCTGGCCATCCCCGAGGCTTCCCTGCTCAACATCAGTCCGCTGAATAACGACGGGCACAGCTATGGCCTGCACACCAAGGTGCCGGAATTGCAGACCCTCTTCGGCGAGGGCAAGTGCGCGCTGGTCTTTAACGCCGGGCCGCTTCTTTACCCGTTCTCTGCGGCGCAATACTCGACCGCGCAAAAGCCGCCGCAGCTTTTCTCGCATAGCGATCAGGTCACGCATTGGCAAACTTCGCTGCCCGACCAGCCGCCAGCCACTGGCTGGGGCGGACGCCTCGCGGACCTGATCCATCCAGACCAGCTCGACCTCATCAACGGCGTGCCTACTGCGAACAGCGCCAAGATTGCGATGTGTACCTCTTTGGCGGGAGCCAATACCTTCGAGGTCGGCCGGGTTTTTGGTCAATATCACGTTTCGACCGGAGGTGCTGTGGTCCTGAGCAACGTCTCGGGCAACCGCCTGCAAGCGGTTCAGGATTTGATCGCACTGCCCGATACGAACTTGCAGCGCAAGGCGTATGCGGGCGTCGTGAAGAACGCCATCGACACGGGTTCTCTCTTGAATGGCGCGATCGCACCGACTGCGGCGGCGAACTACTTCAATGTGGCCTTTCCAAACAACGACATCGGCACCCAGTTGAAGATGATCGCGCGTCTCATTGCGGCGCGGACTTCGCTGAACATGAAACGGCAGGTTTTCTTCGCGTCATTCGGCGGATTCGATACGCACACCTCGCAGATCGGCACGACAAACAATCTACCCGACCCAACCGTCGGCTCACACGCCAATCTCCTCATCAAACTCAGCCAAAGCATCTTCGCCTTTCAGCGCGCGATGGAGCAGTTGGGCGTCTCGAACAACGTCACCTCTTTTACCGCCAGCGATTTCGGGCGCACTTTCAAGACTAACTCACCCTTTAACATAGCCGGCAGCGACCACGGATGGGGCAGTCACCACATCGTCGTTGGCGGCGCAGTCCGCGGCCAGCGCACCTACGGCGCGTTTCCCGTCCTGCAAACCTACGGCCCAGACTCCGTGCCGACCACGAACGAGACGCGCTGGATTCCCAAAGTCAGCGTGGACGAATACAGCGCCACACTTGCGAAGTGGTTCGGCGTCAGCGCCGGCAACATGTCCACGATCTTCCCGAACATCGGACGGTTTGCCTCTCCCGATCTCGGATTCATGGTGTGATCGCCCTGCGGGAGACACACGAGTTCTGACTGGGAAAATGGCGACGTGAAAAAGCTGTGGCTCATCATCGGGCTGGCGGTCATCGTGTTGAGCCTCGTTTGGTACTCGCAGACTTCGCAGCCCGCGTTACCCATAGATGCACTACCCACGCAGCAGACCGGGCACGCTGCACCGCCCGCACCAGCGCCAACCACGGGCACGGAAGAGCCTGCTGCACCCACGACTCCCGAACCAGAACCAATAACTACAGGAGATGTGCCCGCTCCGGGCAAGCCCGCGCCACCCGAGGTAATTCGCGATGAACTGGAGAATCTACAGGTTAGCTTCCGAGACTATCGCACCATCTTCGGCGAAAACCCTGTTGGTTCCAACGCTGAAATCACCCAGGTATTGAATGGAGGCAATCCCAAGCACCTGCGCGTATCCTTCCCACCCGGATCCAGCATCAATGATCGCAGTGAACTTTGTGACCGCTGGGGAACGCCTTTCTTCTTTCACCAACTCTCCGCCAAACAGATGGAAATCCATTCTGCCGGCCCGGATCGCATGATGGGCACCGGCGACGATGTGGTCGTAAAGTGAGCGGTTGAATTGTAATTAAATCCCCGTCCATTCTAAAAGTGAATGTCTTGCAAAAATAGACTAAAACGACACATAGACTTAATTTTCCTGCCATTCCAAATCGTCCGCTCTCCATGAGCCCACTGCGTCTGCTTCTTGCAGGCGCTGACACCGTTCATCATGAAAACACGCTGGATCGTCACTCTAGTCATTTCGCTAATTTGCCTCTTCGCCATTTGGCCTCGGCATCGACCCTCCGCTGATGTTCCTGAAGCCGGGGCGGACATCGCCGCGCCGCTTCCATCCGGCACGGTACGGACGACAGAGACTTCTGCACCGTCGGCAATTCCCCCGAACCCCTCGGACGCAAATCCACCCACCGCTACGGCTTCCACAAAAGGTGCAGCCGCCAATGTATCCTTGCCGGTTCAACCCCCCGCCGCACCGCCAGTTCTCCCTGAGATTTCCGCACCGGATCTCGACCCGCCCTTCGAGCAACTCCGCGGCGAAATCGACAACGTCCAGTTTGCGCTGAGAGACTATCGCTCAGTGCTTGGCGAAAATCCGGTTGGAACCAACGCCGAGATCACGAAAGCCCTCCTCGGCGACAATTTGAAGCAGGTGAAAATTCCCGTTCCTGCGGGATCGAGTGTAAATGCGGACGGCGAAATGTGCGACCGCTGGGGAACGCCTTATTTCTTTCACCAACTCTCCGGCAAGCAGATGGAAATCCATTCCGCCGGCCCGGATCGCAAATTGGGAACACGCGACGATTTGGTGGTTAAATAGGGACTGCGCCACAACGCCGGGAGGTTTCGTTGTGGCGGCTCGAAAATCGGGGTGAAGAATTCCGACGATTTATGTTGTCAGAAATCCGCGCGCGTGACAACTTCTTCTCGGGCTCGCCTGTTTGTAGGATAAAGTCTTACAGAGTCAGTTTCGCAAGAGAGCCTGATTTCAATTTTCACCCCGGCCAAACTCCATGCTCTCCATGAACACACCGCGTCTGCTCCTTACTCGCGCCGCCGCCGTCGCCGCGCTTCTCTTGTCCTTCACACCCTCGCCGACCCGCGCGAGTCTGGATGTCAGCCCCGCCGATGGAATCCCCGATATTTGGGCGCTGCGCTATGCGTCCGGCGCGCTTTCTCCCACGGCGGACACCGATGGGGACGGCCAGAAAAACAGCGCGGAAGCCGCCGCCGGGACGGACCCCATGCAGGCTGGATCGGCCATCAAGATCACCAGCATCAGCGCCGATGCGAATGGCGTGCATCTGACTTTCGCGACAGAGCAGGGGAAACGCTATCAAGTGCAGACGGCGACGACGATCGAGAGTCCTGCCTGGGTGGATTTTCTCACGCCCCAGGCACCCGATGGCACCGGCAGTCTGACGGTGACGAACAATGCGGCGGGTGCGACAAGCCTCTTCTATCGGGTGCGCGTGCAGGACATCGACAGCGATGGCGACGGCGTGAGCGATTGGGAGGAAATGCAGATCGGCTTCGATCCTTACAATTCCTACAGCCACGGCCTGAGCGGCATCGGCGATCTCGCGGCAATCACGCAAGGCTTGCAGTCGGCGAATACGATCACAGTGACTTCCTTCGTG
>JAYVRQ010000400.1:0-4941 GCA_043776145.1 Chthoniobacteraceae bacterium | reverse complement strand
GCGGTGCCGTTGATCGTGACCGTCCGGGTGCTCGCATTGGAGAGGTTGGTGAGGAGCGAGCGCAAAGTGAGGCCCGGGCCGTTCACGGTCAGCGTTTCGGTTGCGTCGAAAAAGATGCTGTTTTCCGTGATGGAAGGACCGCCGCCGGTGTCGGCGAGCGTCACCGTCGAAGTGGCAATCACATGGATCTCGTCCGGGGCGCTTGCCGTATCGAGAGGGACCGCGCCGCTCCAGTTCACGGCAAACGCGGAGGACGCGAGCGCGGCGGGGAGGATGGTGGCGGTGAGAATGAAGCGCCGGAAATGGCGCTGACGGGAACTGACGTTGGGCAGCAGTTTCATGGGTATTTGGGTTTGGGGTTTTAGGGAGCAGCGCCGACTCCCGCTTTTCACCGCGCGTGAACAAGACCGCATGGGGCACTTTTCAGCAAGACGAATCTCCCACTATTCTCGCCATGAAACCGTCACAAAAATCACACGGCGCGAGACACCGCGCTTCGCCGCGCCTCAGCCTTTCAAGCCGAGCCCGATCCGATCGCGCAGATACGCGATCGAGCGTTCCAGATCGCCCTTCTGATATTCCTGCTCCGCCGTTTTGCGATCCACGCCTTCCGGCGCTTTGAACGGCTCGATCTTGTGCCCGCGTTTCGCGAGCGCCTCGAAATTGGCCAGCGCCTCGGGCCGCTTGTCGTAGTGCTTCCAGAAGTCTTCGTTCTTGTAGGCAAACGTGCGCGCGAAACCCGAGATCGTCTCGATCATGATCGGCACGTTCGGGCACTGCGCCTTCCACTCGTCCGCATACTTCGCCCAATCCATCAGCCCCTCGCCCGCCGCCGTCCACTGCACCGCCGCGCCCTCGGGCGTTTCCCAAATCATGTCGTCGCGCAGACTCGAGCAGACCGTGTATTTCCCGAGCGTCTTTAGCACGTCCATCGGATCTTCCAGCGTCCACGCCGCATTCCCCGAGTCGATGTTCACGCCCACAAAATCCGGCCCCGCCTCCTCGACGAGATCGCGCAATTCCCACGAGTGCATGTCGCCCGCGTGATTTTCCACCGCCACCTTCACGCCCGCATCCAGCGCCTCCTGCCGGCAGTTTTGCAAAACCTTCACCGTGTCCGCGATCCGCGCGCGGATTCCGCCCGGCGACATCCGATCGTCCGACGAACCGAGCACCACGCGAAACACGGGCGAGCCCAGCGTTTTCGCGACGCGCAAACCCAGCCGCACATGCCCCTCCGCGGTGCCCCAATTTTTCTTAAACTTCGCCGCCGTCGGGCAAATGCTCCAGCTTCCCGCGAACAGTTCGATGCCCGCATCGACCGCCTTTTTTTTCACTTCGAGAAGATGCGGCTCTTCGAGGGATTCGTAAGCGTCCAAGTCCGAAATCAGCAGCGTGTCGAGCCGCAGCTTTGCCGCGTAGTCGATCAAGTCCTTCGCTTTCCAGCCCATCGCGCGCACCGCGAAATTATCCATCCCGAGCTTGATCCCGCGCCGCGCCACCGGCGCATCCGCCGCGCGCACGCGACCCGCGAGCGTCGCCACTGCGATGGCTTTGAGAAAGGAACGGCGGGCGAGGGGAGTGGCGTGGTTCATGGAAAAGATGCCGCGCATTTCACGTCGCCGCGTTGCGGGCGTCAAACCCTTTGGGTCTGCGTGAGTGTGAAATAGAAGCAGCCAGAGTTCGTGATTACGGCGCAGCCGTCCCCAAAAATCCCTGTCATTCTGAGCGAAGCGAAGAACCTCTGATCATTTTCTTCTTCTGAAATGCACCTGAAGAAGAAAATAGTCAGAGGTGTTTCGCTTCGCTCAACATGACAGCACGTTTTTCTAATTGAGTCGCTGCCAACAAAAAAAGCGGAAAGCTGGACGCTGAGCCTTTGAACACCCGCGACCTTCCCATCTACGAACTCGAACCCGCGCTCACCGCCTCGCTGCGCGCGCATTCCCGCATCGTGCTGCAGGCGCCGACGGGCTCGGGAAAATCCACGCAGGTTCCGCAGATGGTGCTCGATCACGGGCTCGCGGGGGCGGGGGAGATCGTGGTGCTCCAGCCCCGCCGGCTCGCCACGCGGATGCTCGCGGCGCGCGTGGCGCAGGAACGCGGGGTGCGGCTCGGCGATGAAGTCGGCTACCAGATTCGGCTTGATCGCATCTGCTCCGCGAAGACGCGCATCCGTTTCGTGACCGAGGGAATCCTCCTGCGGCAGATGCTCGCCGATCCGATGCTGCGCGGCGTCGGCGCGATTCTTTTCGATGAATTTCACGAGCGGCATTTGTATGGCGACATCACGCTCGCGCGCGCGCTGGATTTGCAGGAGCAGCACCGGCCCGATCTGAAACTCATCGTCATGTCCGCCACGCTCGACGCGGGCGCTCTGCAAAAATATCTCGCGCCTTGCGACCTGCTCACTTCGCGCGGGCGCACGCATCCCGTGCAGATCGAATACCTCGAAAAATCGCCGGGCGATTTCCCCGTCTGGGACGCCGCCGCCGGGGAACTTGAACGCCTCGCGCGCACGACCGGGGGCGATGTGCTCATCTTCATGCCCGGCGCGTACGAGATCGGGCGCACGATTCAGGCGGTGCAAAATTCGCGCGTCGGTCGCGACTTCCTCGCGCTGCCGCTGCACGGCGAGCTGCCCGTGGATCAGCAGGATGCCGCCGTGGCGCGTTACGAAAAGCGGAAGGTCATCGTCTCCACGAACGTCGCCGAAACTTCGCTCACGATCGACGGCGTGCGCGTGGTGATCGACAGCGGGCTCGCGAAGATCGCGCGCTTCGATCCGTATCGCGGCATCAACACGCTGCTCGTCGAAAAGATCAGCCGCGCCAGCGCCGACCAGCGCGCAGGCCGCGCGGGCCGCACCGCGCCCGGCGTGTGCCTGCGCTTGTGGACCGATCGCGAACACGGTGACCGCGCCGCCCAGGAACTCCCCGAAGTGCGCCGCCTCGATCTCGCGGAAGTCGTGCTGACTTTGAAAGCGAGCGGCGTGGAAGACGTGGCGGGTTTCCGCTGGCTCGAAGCCCCCGACCCCAAAGCCCTCGACCGCGCCGAGACGCTGCTGCGCGACCTCGGAGCGATAGGTCGCATGGGTCATATAAGTCCCATGGGACGCGCGATGCTCAGCTTCCCCGCGCACCCGCGCTACGCGCGGATGCTCCTCGCCGCGCACGACCTCGGGTGCGTCCCCGCCGCGTGCCTCATCGCGGCGCTCACGCAGGGCCGCAACCCGCTGCGCCGCGCGGAAGGCAAAGAAATGCAGCAGCAGCGCGACACCGCGCTCGGCGACGCTGCGGAGTCGGATTTTTTCCTGCTCATGCGCGCGCAGCGTTTCGCGGAGCAGAGCCGCTTCGACCCGCAGCGATGCCGCGCGCTCGGCATCAACGCACTCGCCGCGCGCGAGGCGGCGGCGCTCGCGGAGCAGTTCCTGAAAATCGCGCGCGAGGAAAAACTCGACGCCACCGCGCGCGACACTTCCAGCGCGGCGTTGCAACGGTGCGTGCTCGCGGGCTTTCCCGACATGGTCGCGATGCGCTTGGATTCTGGCACGCTCCGCTGCGCGCTGGTGCATGGCCGCAAGGGCGTGCTCGCGCGCGAAAGCGTGGTGACGACCCCGCTGCTCGTGGCCGGCGAGGTGCGCGAGATTGCGATTCGCGGCGACGTGGAAACGCTGCTCACGCTCGCTACGGCGGTCGAAGAGCAATGGTTGCGCGAGTTGTTCCCCGAAGGCTTCGTCGAGGAAACCGAAGTCGCTTTCGACACGACGCAACGCCGCGTCATCGCAAAGCGCAGCACGCGATTTCACGACCTCGTCCTGCGCTCGAAATCCTCCGACGAAGTGCCGCTGGAACAAGCCGCCATGCTGCTCGCGCGGGAAGTCGTCGCGGGAAACTGCCCGCTGAAACTGTGGGATCACGCCGTCGATCAATGGATTCTCCGGCTGAATCTGCTCGCCGATTGGTGCCCCGATTTCGCGCTGCCGAAGATCGGCGAAGAAGACCGCGTGACGCTGATCGAACAAGTCTGCCACGGCGCGACGAGCTACCGCGAAATCAAGGAGCGCCCCGTGTGGCCGGTCGTAAAATCGTGGCTCTCCCCCGCGCAGCAAAGCCTGCTCGACGACTTCGCACCCGAACGCCTCGCGCTCCCCAAAGGCCGCGCCTTCAAAATCACCTACGCGGAAAACGCCGCGCCCACGATCGCCGTCCGCATCCAGGATTTATACGGTGTGGAAGGCGACCTGCGCATCGCGGGCGGTCGCGTGTCCGTCGTCATCCAGGTGCTCGCGCCGAATCACCGCCCGATCCAAATCACGACGAACCTCGCGAACTTCTGGAAGGAGTCCTACCCGAAGATCAAACAGGAATTGCAGCGCA
This sequence comes from Chthoniobacteraceae bacterium, assembly GCA_043776145.1. GTDB lineage: Bacteria > Verrucomicrobiota > Verrucomicrobiia > Chthoniobacterales > Chthoniobacteraceae > JANLQB01. The sequence goes on along the minus strand of JAYVRQ010000400.1, from coordinate 562 downwards.
AATATCCGAAGCACGAGTGGCGCTGATCCTCACGGCGTTTGCAGCCGCGACGAAATCGCCCGCGCCACATTTTCCAGGTCCGCATTCAGCAGCGCCTTCCACGTATCGCCGTCGCGCTCCACGCTCGTCACCGCGATCTTCGAGGCCGTGCCCTCCGCGAGCGCGCGGCTCAGGCGATAGACGACGTGCGCGAGATTCTCGCCCTCGTTCACATGGCCGAGGATTTGCACTTCCATATTGGTCATCGCGTTTTTGAAATCCGGCGTGGCCCCGGCGATGCCGCTCATCACGATCTTGAAAAAGACTGATGGCGTCATGCCCGCGAGTTCATTCGCGGTCTTCCCGCCGAAAACGATCCGCATCATTTCCTCGGCCTGCGGATTATCCTTCGCCGCGCTCCCGGCGATGGCCACGGGCATGAAGAGCGACTGCATTTGCGCGAGCGCCTTGGGATGGGTGTACTTGGCGACCTGCTCCCAGTTCAGCGCGCGCATCGCCTCGACCTGGCGTTTGGCGACGGATTCCGGCGTGAGTTCCTCCGCCGCACGCGCGGCGATCGAGG
>JAYVRQ010000399.1:0-4941 GCA_043776145.1 Chthoniobacteraceae bacterium | reverse complement strand
TCACCGAGACGACCGCGGACGCGCGCGCCCTTTCCGCGCTGGCGCAGGAGCGCGGGCTCGTGCTGCAAGTCGGGCACATCGAGCGATTCAACCCCGCGCTCACCGCGCTCGAAGCCCGGCTCACGCAGCCGCGTTTCATCGAAGTCTCGCGCCTCTCGCCGTATCCGGGCCGCAGCCTCGACATCGGCGTGGTGCTCGATCTGATGATCCACGATCTCGAAATCATCCTGCATCTCGTGAAGTCGCCCGTGCAGAGCATCGACGCCGTCGGCGTGCCCGTGCTCAGCCGCGGCGAGGACATCGCGAATGTGCGGCTGCGCTTTGAAAACGGCTGCGTCGTGAACGTGACCGCGAGCCGCATCAGTCAGGATCGGCTGCGCAAAATCCGCGTCTTCCAGCAGGACGCCTACCTCTCGCTCGACTACCAAAAGCAGGAAGGCTATCTCCTTCGCCTCGCGCGCGACGATGAAAAGGAAAGCTCCTTCCTCGGCAAAATCCTAGGCGTCGCGACGGACTCGACGATCGTCACAGAATTCGCCGGGCGGAAGATCGTGCGCGAGCCCGTCGAGGTGGAAAAAGGCGAGCCATTGAAACGCGAACTCGCCGCATTCCTCGAATGCGCCCGCGCCGGCGTGCAACCGAAGGTGAGCGGACGCGAAGCCACCGCCGCGCTGGAACTCGCGCTGGAAATCACGCGACTCATCGAAGAGCACAATCACGCGCACGCTGGATGATGGGTTGGTATTCGATGTTCGATGTGAAACAGAATACATGAAACCAAATCTCCTTTCGCCGGCCGTGTGCGCGCGGCTTTCCAGTAGATCGGCGATGCCTCGTTTCGTTTGGAAATCGACGAAACCGCACCCAGCCACATGATCTCAAATCACACGATCAAGGACGTTTTGCTGCCGGAACTCCGAAATGCTCGGTGATAAACGGCGGCGGCATCATGCACGCCGCGCAATCCACCGCCCCCCTCGTGCCGAAGTTTCACTTCGGCACGCCCTCGTTCGCGAAGCTGAGCTTCGTCACCCCCCGGCTCCGCGCCGCCGAAGTGCAGCTTCCCCCGCATTTGCGCTAAAAGTAACGTGCTGCGGCGGAAACAGATGCCATGACGCACGGAGCCTGCAGCGCATGGTTAAGTGCTCATTCGAGTTCAAAACCAATAATCCTTTCGTAGCTTTTCTTCAGGTCGATCCCGGACGACCGTGCGTCGTCGAGAATCGCCTTCGCAAATTCATCGGTCTGCCTGACTGCGTTCATCAGTGTTTGGACAATCTGTGCCATCGAAGCCGGCTTGCTGGAGAGCTCCAAAATAGCAATCTTCTGTTGTGAAAGTGTCGCCTCCCCTAGTCGAAGCGTGTCCGGCGGCAACTGATCGCGATGGCGGTCAATTTTCTTTTCAAGCTCCGTTCGCATTAGATCAAGCGTCGCGTTCGCGTAATCCGAGGTGCGTAGGCTTGGGTTTTTCATCGCCTCGACGAGGCCGCGATGGAGATAGGGTAGTTCACCGAGTATCGAGTCGATGGCAAGCAGCCTCTTAAGTCTCTTTTCCTCGGCGGATGAGTGTCGTTCCTTGGCGTCTAGCAACTCTTTGGTGCCACCTAGCAGCAAAGTGCTGGCTGCTAACCCGATAGTAACCCAGCCGCTGATGGTAATGCGTCTAATGAATGTTCGCTTCTTGCCGTCCCATGTGTTTCCGCGCACGCCTAAAAGCGCTGTCGTCATGACAAGCAGCGCCAAGATTACATTGAGCCAAAAGTTGGAGTCCATGTGAGGTTTAAGCGCCTAACTTGTTAATACTGTATATGACTGAGTTGCGGTGCCAGTCGCGTATGGAGGAGGCATTCAGTCGCATATTGCAGAGCGCTATCCGGCCGGATCGGGGAGGTCAATAACAATTGCCCAAGCCCTTGAGTGGCTAAGCGATGCGTTGCAGCTTCGCCATTTCTTCCACCGCGCGGGGCAATCCTGCCGGATGTGGCTCCAGTCCTATATGCAGGCGATGCGCTGTCTGCCTCGGGGGTAAGAGGATGTACCGGAAGTCGCGGAGGGCCAAAGAAGTCGCGGAGGGCCAAAGGCCCGCCTCCATCCCAGCCTGGGGCAACGCCCCAGGAAAACCCGTCCTGATACGGAAAAGGGCTGAAAGCCCGGTCCAACTTTGCGTGGGCGCGCCTGGATTGGGCCGGGCTTTCAGCCCTCGTTCGTTTTTTTTCCCGGTGGACCTGGGGCGTTGCCCCAGGCTGGGATGGGTTGCGCCTTTGGCGCTCAAGACAGGGGACTTTCGGTACACCCTCTAAGAGGGGCGGGGAGAATACTCGAGAGTGCCGAAGAAGGCGGTTCGGACTCCGGGACTGCGGGCTTTTGGCTGGCGGTTCGGGCTGGGGAGGCGAGGGCCGGGGGGCGCAGGGCGACCGTTGAAGCTCATAACGCCGGCATCAAAGCTCTGAGGACCGGCCTCGAGGCTGGGAGGGTCGGCGCTGGGGCTGGGAGCTTCGGGCGTCGGGGTTTTGGCCCGGCGGACGCGGGATTTTTCCCGGCAGATGAGGGTTTTTGCCCCGCGTTCGGGGGTTTAAGCTCCCCGAATTTCAATACTTTACGAAAATTGCGCCGTTTTGGCGCTATGGAGTAGGAGGAGGCGTCGTCGGAGGCTGGGTGCGGGTGAAACGCGCTCCGAGTTGGTGGTAGAGTTCGTCCAATCCGGCACCGGCTCCGATGGCGCTCAGGAAGCCGTATTGGAAGAGGGCATACTCCATCACATCGCTGCCCAGGGCCATCTCGGTATCGTCCGCTTTCTCGGTGAGCGCGGTGAGCCGGGCCAGGCGCGGGCGGACTTTGTCGCAATTGGCGAGGTCGCCTTCCGCGGCAGTGAGTGCGGTGGTGGCGCGGGTGGTGAGTTCGGCGACGTTCTGCCGGCCGACGACGAGGGACTGGCGGCAGAAGGCTTCGCTTTTGTCGCCCATTTTATTGAGCGCGATGCGTTGCTCCACGGTGAGGTCGAGCAGCTTTGCGCCGAGTTTGGTTTCGAGCACGAGCAAGGCGGCGTCGATGGCCGTCCAGTCCGGGTCGCTGATGTTGAGGTCGATGAGGTTTTGTGACATGGCGTTTGGATTTGCGGCTGGTGCCTCGGAATCCCAAAACAGGCCAGAATCATAAAAATTTCCCGGCTGATCGAATTGGAGTTGAGGCACTCATCCGTGAGTTAGCAATTCGAGTGCGCACCTCGCCGGATATTTTCGGCGAAAAGGGTATTGGGTGTGATTAAAAGTGGTGCAAACGAACTGCTCGGCCGTGTCCCGGAGGGACACGGGAGATTAGCCGGTGGTGAAGCGAGTCCGCGAGCGAGAACCACCGGAACACGCACGGAAACGGGCTGCGCCCCGGAGGGTGCGCTGGAATCGCGCGATGTTCTCCGGCGCACCCTCCGGGGCGCATCCATTTTCCGTAATGTTGTCCGGTGGTTCTCGCTCGCGGACTCGCTTCACCACCGGCTAATTTCCGCGGTCCCTCCGGGACGAAGGACTATCCCTGCACCACTTTTCATCACACCCGCGGGCATTTGCCGCGCGATGTTTCTCGCGCCGCCCAAGCCGGAAGTTTTTGAAGCGAGGGGAAACCCCGGCAATTTTACTTTCGATTTGCTGGAGAGGGTCATAGCCTCGGCACACGCATTTTGCCCCCACCATGAAAGACTACCGTCCACTCGAAGACGCGGAATCCGTCATGGCGATTCTCTCGAAGATTTCCTTTCTGGGCGGGGTGTCGGACGCGCAGCGGGAGGAAATCTTTCGCCTTCTCGAAGTGGGTCGTTTTCAGAAAGGTGAATATGTTTCCCGGAAGGAAGAGGAGCCATCCCATATCTACATCATCAAGAAGGGAAAGATCGACCTGATGATTACTGATAACGAGGTCGCGCTCAAGAAGCGCGAATTCCATGTCGGTGACTGCTTTGGAGAGGCCGCGCTGCTTTCCATGACGAATGACACGGCGTCCTTTGTCGCCGCCGAAGACTGCGAGCTGATCGTGTTGTCGAAGCGGGCGTTGAATCGCTTGCGAGGCGAGGATCCGAAGGTGTTTTGCATCCTGCTGATGAATCTGGCCAGGGAGCTTGCGCGCAAACTCCAATACACGGACAACCTCCTCCTGCAACACGAGCACCAGCACGAATCGGGTTCTTCCCCGTTGCCAGGCTGAGGGCGGTGGCATGGGCTTCCATGCCTGTGCCTCTGGACGGTTCCTTGATGCGCATCCGGTCCCGCGCCGCCTTTGGGGCGCATTCCGTTTCCATGAAGGTCCGGGGGACTCCGCTCGCTCAGCGGACACTGGCGATTTAGGCTTTGGACGCGGCATCTGAATGCGTAAGAGGGAGCGAATGTCCAAAACCGCGAGCCTCATCGAAGCGCACCATCGCACCCGCGCAGCATGAAGCTGTATCTCGTGGCCGGCGAGGCGAGCGGCGATGCGCGCGGCGCGGAGTTGATGCGGGCGCTGCGCGAGCGCGAGGCGGCGCTGGAATTTTTCGGCGCGGGCGGGCGCGAGATGCGCGCGCTGGCGGGCGGCGCGTTTGTCGATTGGGCGGATGAGGCGGTCGTCGGGCTTTGGGATGTGTTGAAGAAATACGGCTACTTCAAGGCGCAGTTCGACCGGATGCTCGCGGACCTTGCGCGCGTCGCGCCGGCGGCGCTGATCCTGATCGACTATCCCGGCTTCAACTTGCGCCTCGCGAAAGCCGTGCGGGCGCGGCATCCGGCGGTAAAAATCATCTATTACATCAGCCCGCAAGTCTGGGCGTGGAATCGCGGACGCATCCCGAAGATGGCGCGGCTGCTGGATTTGATGCTGTGCATTTTCCCGTTCGAGCAGCCGCTTTACGAGCAGTCGGGATTGAAGACGGTCTTCGTCGGGCATCCGATGATTGATTCGCTGGCGGCGAAAAAAACG
>JAYVRQ010000398.1:0-4953 GCA_043776145.1 Chthoniobacteraceae bacterium | reverse complement strand
TGAGCCCTGTCTCTTTCAAGACATGCCTGATCAAAATGTAGAAGTACAGCTGCGGCGAAATAGTCAGCGGCGCGCCGTCTTCGAGGATCGTCTGGAAGAGCCGCGGATGATCGAGAATCGAGTCGCGCGCCTCTGCATCCGTGAGGAGGCTCACGAGGGAAACCGAGTCTTTTTCGGAGGCGGCGAGTGCTTTGACCACGAAGTCAAAATCGGCTGCTGTGAAACGATCCCGGCAATTGGCTTTAATCATCGGAGCTTTGGGGGAAGCAATGGTTATGCCAGTGACCTTCGCGCGCTTTTCCGCGAAAGCAATCGCGGGTGGAGAACGGAGTAGTAAAAAGTAGTCAGTGGTCAGTAGTCAGAATCGTTTCCCCGCGACACTGAACTACTGACCGCTGACTACTTCTCATTCCGAAACTTTCCGCATCCATAAAATCCATGCGTTTTGTTTCAATAATAATTTGAGAATTCCCATTCGGCAGTCGTTCAGGGAACCGACGGCTTTTCAACATTAACAGACCGACCCCACTTCCCGCGCTCCATCGGCCCGCTCCGCCGCGCCTACGGCGTCAATCCCGCGTCCCTGCGATGGCGAAGCCTTCGGAGCGTTTCACTTCCCATTTGGCTTTTGCGTTCTAATTTGAAGAAGGCGAGCGCAAAGCCCAGGCAGCGGCTATGGCAGCGTGATCTCCACATGATAAAACCGCAAACCACTCACTGCAAGGAGATCAATCACCGTGCGTTCCGCACCGCTGTCGCTTGTGGTGATGTTAGTCAAGTTTGTCCACGTCGCATCGCCCAAGCTCGCCTTGTATTTCACCACATACGTCCGCCCCACAACGAGCGGGCTGAAGATGATTGCTTTATGCCCCGGCTGGCCTGACACCGCTTCGACGGAGGACCGGAAGCGCGAAGTCGCATCATTAGGTATCAGACCAGCGGTGAACTCGAAGAGGTTGGTGAACCCATCCCTGTCAGGGTCCGCCGTGTCCGCAGCATTGCCGATGTTGACAGTAGTGCCGAAGTATTGCTGCCGCCAGCTTTCGATGGAGGTGAGTGTCGTGAACATTTGGTCTGGTCCATAAACCGTTCCTGCCGCACTCACGGCTTTGATCCGAAAGTGGTACGTAGTGCCAGCCGTTAGGCCACTGAGGTTCGCACTCACTGCCGTGGCGCTGCTACCAGTGATCAGCGATGGGGTGCCAGGAATGTTCGTGCCGTAGGCGATGCTGGTTCCGTAGTCGAACGAAACGGCGGTGCTGCTACCGTTGGCATTGACAGTACCGTTGAGGGTCGCGCTGTTGGAGGCACTGAAGGTAGCGGCTAGCGTTGCCACCGCGATCGTGAGGGACACAGGATCCGACGCGATGCCGTTGGCGATGACAGAGACAGAGTATATTCCCACTGGCACTCCCAGCACCGCAAATTCTGTGGTCACTGGATTGGCCCCAGTCCTCACGCCCGTGCTGCTCCAATTGTAGCTGCGGGCGTAATACACCGTGCCGCTGCCACTCGTAAGCCGAACGATGGGATAGTTCGTGGAGTTCTGATTGTCGTCACCGTAACAAGAGCCTTCGGAGATGCCGTTGAGTTGTGTCCCGGAGAGATGGAATGAACCATCCGCGTTGGCGGTAATACCGCTGATGGTCGGTTTGCCGGCGGCAAGTGGTGTGCCTCTCGGTTGGTAGCTGTAAATCTGATTTGTAAAATCCGAGTAAAGTGCAGTGCCATCTGGAAGCACGAGCATGGTTCCCTGATAGGCAGGATGGTTGATCGTGTCGCTCGTTGGCGTGGATTCTAGTGTGAAGATGTTCGTCACGTAGTCGTATTGGCAAAAAAACGTCGGCGAGGGATAATCATCGTTTTTCTTCGGGATTGGCGAAACGGCGCAAAGAATTTTCCCGTCCGGGAGTATCGCCGCAGGTGCATCCGCCGTACCGGCACCAACTGCGATGTACGGTCCCGCAATCCAGGTGCCTGGAGCATTTGTTCCAGACGGTGTGTAGATGGCCGTCAGGCCGAGGGAACCGAAGAAGATCGCCTTTCCATTTGGGAGCAGGAACGCGGCACCGCACTCATGGTCAAAAGAATCGTAAAGTGACACCGGGACTGTTGCATCCGCGACCCATTGATTCAGTGATGGGATGTATCGCTCCGATGAAGTTGAGTCGCGATCCACCATCAGAATGCTGTCGTCCGGCAGCTTTACCCATGTGCATTCATTGTGGATGCCAAGGCAAGTGGGGCCAGCGTTCCAATCGTTGGCAACCGGATCAAAAATGATCGTGCTCCGCAATGTTCCCTCCACCAACGCCACGAGCACCCGACCGTCTGGCAGAATCGCCGAGTTGGAGTCGCTGAATGTGTGCCCCGATGCGGGGGCTGGGGTCCACTCGTTGTTGACCGGATTATATACTTCAGCATTTTCCCCACCCGTCCCATTTTCGGGGTATTCACCGCCGGCGACAAACAAGCGACCGTCCTTCAGGATCTGCGAGGAGTAAAACAGCCGCGTATCGTTCATCGTGGTGAAGGGGCCAATGTTGTCCCAAGTGCCAGACACGTAATGTCCGTAGCTGTCAGGCTTCAACCGATACCAGGTATTTGACGGCGTTGCGCCATCGGCATTGTGCGCGAGCACCGTGCCGTCCGACTGGAGAATCATCAGCCCGATCGGCCCCGGTGCCGTCGGCAATGGTGTCCAGTTCGTCGGGGTCGAATATAATTCCGCGCTGGAAATTACGGTCGTGCCATCGTCACCACCCGCGAACAGCACCTTGCCGTTGTGCAGCAAAGTCGCGGTGTGCCCCTCACGCGGGGCGCTCATCGCACCAGTCGTCGCCCATGTCCCGGTGGCCGGATCATACAGCTCCGCACTGGAAAGAACGGTGCCATCAGAATTGATTCCCATCGCGACCAACACATTACCATTGGGCAATAACGTCGCAGTTAAAGAAGAGAGCCCCGTATTCATCGCGCCAGTTGGTGCCCACGTCCCGGTGGCCGGATCATACAGCTCCGCGCTGGAAAGTGTAGTGCCGCTGTTGCCTTCGATGTCGATGCCACCTGAGACGAGCACCTTGCCGTTGTGCAGCAAAGTTGCGGTGTGCCCCGCACGCGGGGCGCTCATCGCACCAGTCGGCACCCATGTCCCGGTGGCCGGATCATACAGTTCCGCACTGGAAAGAGTGAAGTAACCGGTGTCGGCGTCGATGTCGAGGCCACCCGTGAGCAGCACCTTGCCATTGGGCAGCAAAGTCGCCGTGTGACCCGCGCTCCGCGGGGCGCTCGTCGAATCAGTAGCCGTCCACGTCCCGGTGGCCGGATCATACAGCTCTGCGCTGGTGAGTCCTCTGTAGCCGCTATCGTTGTAGCCGCCCGCAACCAGCACCTTGCCATTGGGCAGCAGAGTCGCCGTGTGAAACTCGTGTGGGATCCTCATCAAGCCAGTCGTCGCCCACGTCTCAGTGGCCGGATCATACAGCTCCGCGCTGGATAGTATACTACCACCTGGGCCGGGCTGGTAGTCGAAGCCCCCCGTGACCAATACCTTGCCGTTGTGCAGCAAAGTCGCGGTGTGCCCCGCGCGCGCGGCGTTCATCGCGCCAGTAGGTACCCATATCTCAATGCCCGGATCATACAGTTCCGCGCTAGAGAGTCCGTAGAAGCTAGTACCGGTCCCCCCGGCGACCAGTACATTGCCATTGGGCAGCAGAGTCGCCGTGTGGGGCTCGCGGGCGGCGCTCATCGAGCCGGTGACGGTGAACGTATTCGCCGCTCGCGTTGAAGGGATGATGGAGCAATTCAGGCCGAGAGCGAGCAAAGCGCAAAATACGGCTCGCATGGAGCCGCGCAGGCGAAACAGGAGAAGATGAAGTGGAGGCGGCGTGTGGTGATAGTGGGGGTGGAGACCCAGAAGAAAGGCACACCTTGATGCGGTCCCCAAGATTGTCGCTTTGTGAAGTTTGGGCAGGTGACACATGTCAGCTAGAGTGCCCGCCGCAAGACGAAGTTTCCAGCAGTGATTTGCGCTCCCAAAATCTTACTTCGGGAGCGGACCCACACTCTCCGGCAACGCCCGACGCCCGGCTGGCGAAGGTGCTGTGCTTCCAAGCAAAGTGACACAGGCTTTCCAGCCTGTTCGGAAGCGGGTACGACTTGGAAAAGCCGTGTCACATTTTCACTCTGGGCCACTACGCATTTACTGGCCGGAGATGAGCGACAATCAAGGGCGGGATCGTGCTCTTTTTTGCGCCGCATCGACGCGCAGGATATTCGCTGTCACTCCAATTTTCATTCGCCTGACGACTCATATCCGCTGTCATATGCCCGCTGACACATTACTCATTTTCACAAACCCATGCGCCTCCTCCTCGCCCTCCTCAGCCTGCTCGTCGCCGCCCGTGCGGAGCGGCCGAACATCCTCGTCATCCTCGCCGATGATGTGGGCTTTTCGGACATCGGATGTTACGGCGGGGAAATCCAGACACCGAATCTTGATGCGCTCGCGGCGGGCGGGGTGCGCTTCACGCAGTTTTACAACACGGCGCGTTGCTGCCCGACGCGCGCTTCGCTGCTCACGGGGCTTTATCCGCATCAGACGGGCGTGGGGCACATGATGGAACAGCGCGAGGATCTCCCGGGTTATCGCGGCGATTTGAATCGGCGCTGCGTGACGATCGCCGAGGCGCTGAAGCCCGCGGGTTATCGCAGTTATGCGGTTGGGAAGTGGCACATCACGCCGGGCAACACGCCGGAGCTGGAGGCGAAGACGCACAACTGGCCGTTGCAGCGCGGCTTCGACCGTTACTACGGCACCATTCACGGCGCGGGCAGTTACTTCGATCCGAGCGCGTTGGTGCGGGACAACACGCTCATGACCGTCGCCAGCGACCCAGAGTATCAGCCTGCGCAGTTTTACTACACCGATGCGATCAGCGATCACGCGGTGAA
>JAYVRQ010000397.1:0-4959 GCA_043776145.1 Chthoniobacteraceae bacterium | reverse complement strand
CGGTCGTGAAGCCATTTGGCGCGAGTCTCATCTGCACGAACTGATTGTATCTCGTCGAATCGTACACGCCGTTCGTCTGCAAATTGGGAATCCTCTGCACCGCCTCGATGATCTCATCCGCCGTCGGCACGATGCCCAGCGCGTCCGCCTCATGCCGCAGCACGAAGCTGTTCCAGACGAAGTTCTCCGCCATGACCTCGGGCTTCGGATTGCCCATGTATCCGAGCCCGCTCCAGAATTCATTGAGGCCGAGCATCTGGCAGATTTGGAACTTGCGCCCCACCCGCTTGAACTCCGCGCCCGTGACCGTGCGCCCATAAGCCTTCCCCGCGATGTCATCGTCCCCGCGATCCCTGCGCGTCGAGTTCGTGTTGTAAAACCAGGCGAAGCAGATGATGACGATGAAGGTGACGATCACCATCAACGACTGCTGATATTTTCGCATCAAATGGACCATAAATAGGAAGGTGGGAGTTTCGGGGTTGCAATTCCTCGGGACCTTTGCGATTAGCGCGTCGTCCCCGAAAAAAGAGCATGAAGCTACGTTCCACCTTTCCTTTCCAGCAACTCCTTTTTGCGGCGGCGTGCGGCCTGTTGCTGGCGGGACACGAGGCGCGGGCGCAGGCGGCGGTGTTGAAACTAAAAACCGGCGCGGCGCAGCAGGGTCTCGTCACGGGCGTCAGCGCGTCGGGCGTCGCGATGCAGTTGGCGGCGGGTGGGTCGATCACGATTCCTTTCGCTCAAATCGAGTCCGTGCAAATGGCCCCGCCGCCGGAATACGGACTCGCCCAGCAGGCCATCGCGCAGAGGGACGCTGCGAAAGCCGCCGCGCTCATCGGCACGGTCGCGGGGAAATACAAAGGGCTCCCGATTGATTGGGCGCAGCAGGCCACGGCGCTCGCCGGTTTCCTCGCTTTGCAAAGCGGGAACACGGCGAAGGCAGAACTGGCGTTCGCGGATCTCAAAAAGTTTTACCCCGCCGCAGTCGAGGCGAAGATCGGGGCCGCAGCCATCGCCGCCTCGAAAAAGGATTTCGCCACCGCGAAGGAATTGATCGCGCCGATCGTCGAGGAGGCGCTGAAGCAAAAGGATGTGCCGGCTGGCAGCCGCTTCGCCTACAGCCGCGCGCTCTACATTTCCGGGCAGGTGAAGGAATCCGAAAACGATCTGTCCGGCGCGCTCGAAGATTATTTGCGCACGACGACAATTTTCTATCATGATGCCGCCGCCGTCGCCGCCGCGCAGGAACGCGCCGACGCGCTCCGCAAAAATAAAGTCGCCGTCCCCTGAGCCATTCTGCTTAATCACCAACACACTCTCCTTTTCCAACCTCCCGATATGATCCGAATCCAACTCCGCCGTTTCCTCCCGCTGGCACTTTTTCTCCTGGCCATCTTCGCGCTGCACGCCACCGGCCTGGCGCAGGAGGAAGCGGCGAAACCGGCGATGGCCGAGTCGCAGTCGATCTTCCAGACGATCCGGGAAGGCGGGCCGCTCATCATGCTCATCTGGATTTGCATCATCGGCACGTCGGTCGTGATGGTGACGCTGATCGTCCAAAACGCGATGACGCTGCGCAAAGACAAGCTCGCGCCGCCGCCGCTCATCCAGGCGCTCGAACAGACCATTGGCGCGGGGAATTATCAGGAAGCGTGGGCCACTTGCGCCGCCAATAAAAACTACCTCGCCAACGTGCTCAAAGCCGGCCTCACCCGCATCGGGCGCGGGAAGGAAGCGGTCGAAAATGGACTGGCGGAACATGGCTTGCGCGAGGCCACGATGCTGCGCACGCGCAACAGCTACCTCTCGGTCATCGGCGTCGTCAGCCCGATGATCGGGCTGCTCGGAACCGTCATCGGAATGATGGGTGCCTTCTCCGTGCTGGCCGGCAGCGGCGTCAGCGATCCGCGTTTGCTCGCGGGGAAAATCGGCGAAGTTTTGCTCGCGACGGCGAGCGGTCTCTTCATCGCGATTCCGGCGTTCGTGTCGTATTACATTTTCCGAAACGTCTCGCAGATGTGCATCGTCCACGCGGACGACGTGGTGAACAATCTCGTCATGGATATTCCCTACGAGGAACTGCAAGGCGTGCAGATCGGCGACCGATTCGACGCGGGCGCGCCGATGCCAACGGGCGCGGGAGGCGTGCGCAAGGTTTCCATGGCGCTCACCACAAACTGCCCCGTGTGCAACGGAGCCGTCACCCCCGGCGTGAATCCCTGCCCGCACTGCGGCTCCACGCTGGATTGGGCGGCGTAAATTTTCCGAATCGAAGGCCATGTCCAAAGCCACTTCCGCCGCAAAAAAGAGAGCCTCGACGCGGCTGATTCCCGAGGAAGACCCGGAGTTTCAGATCGCACCCATGATCGACATTCTGCTCGTGCTACTCGTCTTCTTCATGACGATCAGCACTTCCGAAGTCCTGCAAGTGCGGCAGGACATCGTGCTCCCCGTCGCAAAGGATGCGAAAGAAGTGAACCATGATGCTTCAAAGAATGGGCAGATCGTCATCAACGTCCTTTGGAACGAACTCAACAACATCGGAACCATCGACGTGGATTCCAAAACCTACGCCGATGCCGCCGCCATCCAGCCGCAGATCGAGTTCAACGTGAAACAGAAACCGGACACGCGCGTCCTCATCCGCGCCGATCGCAAAGTCCGCTACGAATACATCCGCAATCTTTTGAAAGTCACAGGCGCGGCTGGCGTGCAAAACGTCACCTTCTCCGTCACGGACAAGGATCAAACTGCCGGTGCCGCACCGGCGCCAACACCTTAACTAAAGAAATCGCATGGCCGGATCAGTAGGTTCAGAAGACGGCGACATCGGATTCCAAATCGCACCGATGGTGGACGTGGTGTTCGTGCTCATGCTCTTTTTCATGGCCAGCGCCGGATCGCAGATCGTCGAGAAGGAACTCAACGTCAACCTGCCCTCCGGCCAGGGAAGCAACAGCGGTTCGCCGGTCACGCCCATCATCATCGACATCGGCCCCGACGGCGCGGTGTCGGTGAACAGCGAGAACTACGGCCTGCCCAACGAAAAGGAACTCCAGCGCCTCAAGGAATTTTTGAAAAACGCCGTCGAGACCCTGGGCGATAAAGACCCGGTCATCATCCGGCCCAATCCCGACACGAAGCACGGCCGCATCATCGACGTGCTGAACGCCGCCGCTTACGCACGCATCAAAAACCTGACCTTCAGTTAGCGGCACGCGCCGTTTGCGAGGGTTCCACATTCACCGAACATGGCCTCCTCCTCAGCTTCTGAAAATGGCGACCCCGGCTTCCAAATCGCGCCGATGGTCGATGTGGTTTTCGTCCTCATGCTCTTCTTTATGGCGAGCGCCGGGATGCGGATGAAGGAAAAGGAACTGCCCGCGCTGCTGCCCGGCGCGGGCCGGTCGATCACGCCGCCCATCGTCATCGCGATTGACGGCGACGGGAGCGTTTCCATCAACGAAAAGACCTACGCCGCCGCCGCCGACCAGTCGCTCGGCGAACTGCGCGGCTGGCTGCGCGGAGTCATCGCGCAATTCGGCATCGTGGAGCCCGTCATCATCCGCCCCGCCTCGGACACGCGCCACGAGCGCATCATGCAAGTGCTCAACGCCGCGGCGGCGAGCGGCGTGGTGAAGGTGACGTTTGGGTGAGCGGGTGGATGGCGTCGCTCCGCGCGCCATGTGTACCACTCGCCGAAGGCCATTCTTTTTCAGTAAGGCGCTGTCGCGCGGCATTTTTGGCATGGCGCGCGGAGCGACGCCATCCACCACGCTCAGACTTTTGCGGCGACTTTGGGCAGTGGGAAGACCCACTTGTGATAAAGGAAAAATTTCAACCCGCTGAGGAAGAACTGCGTGGCGACGATGTCGAGATCGAGCGGAAAGCGCGCGAGGCTGAAAGCCATGTGCGCGTCGAAATGTTTGAGCAAAGTCAGCGTTGTCGAGGAGAGCAGCCACATTAAAACGACGGCCGTGAGATAGCGCCGGAGCGCGTCGCGCTTGCGGGAGTCGGTGCGGAAATTGATGAAGTAGTTCCATCCGAAAAAGAACGTCGTGCTCAGCGCGAGGCTGCACGCCGCGATGGCCCAGATCGGCAGGCCCGTGTGCGTCTTCAAGTATTTGAAGGGCGTGGCGATGAGCAGGTAGTTCACGCCCGCGCCGGCGAGGAACCAGAGGAACCGCTTGCGCACCATCTGGCGCTGCCGCGGCGGCTCGATGTCGGAAAGGTCTTTCATCCGCAGGTTCCTATCGGGAAGGCGCGGCGTGGCACAGGAGGAATTTTTGCCACGAGACGCGCGGCGGTGGTTCCGGGGAGCGCGCGCGTCTCGCGGACTTTCAAAACGCATCTGTTCAGATTTCGTGCGCGAGATTCGCAGCGACACGGCAGGGAAGTTCGTTTCGGCGGGACGCCGAAACCAGCACGCGAGACGCGCGCGCTCCCCCGGATTTGCTCGCACATGGGCGAGCGTTTCGTCGTAGTGGAAAAGATGTCTTCCGAATCCAAACCGCGCCGCGTCGTCGTGACTGCACTCGGCCTTGTCAGCCCGCTCGGTTTGGGTGCGGCGGAAAACGCGGCGTCGTTGCGCGCGGGACGCGATGGTGTTTCGGCGGTGACGGCGTTCGATGTGTCGAAGACGCGGGCGAAGACGGCGGGGCAGGCGGGGGAATGGAAGATGGCAGATGGCAGATGGAAAATTGGGCGGAAGCTGCATTCCGCGAGCCGCATGATGATCGCGGCGGCGCGGGAGCTGGCGGCGGGCGATCCCGCTTTCACGCCGGAGCTGATGGTGATCGGGACGACGAGCGGCGGGATGAGTTTTGGCGAACAGTTTTTCCGCGCGCAGATCGAGCAGCGGCGGGCAAAGGAGCGCGCGTTCTGGCTCGCGAATTACATGCCGCAAAAGGCGGTGCTCGATGCGGCGCAGGATCGCGGCTGGGCTGCGCCGCATCAGAT
>JAYVRQ010000396.1:0-4967 GCA_043776145.1 Chthoniobacteraceae bacterium | reverse complement strand
GCACCCGGCCCGGGAACAATTAACCTTTACATGGAGGGTGGCGGAACCGGGCCCGGCATCTCGATGACCTTCTACTCGCCGGGAACGGTGACTCTGGCTTCCGCTGCCGATATGGCATCCACAACAGGAACCGTCAGAGAAACTCCGGTCATCTCCGCGAATAACGACGACGAGGACAACCGGACAGTTTCGGGCATGCCTCACCAGGACAACGACGATGAAGTGTTGGGCGTCGAGGACGACGATATCGTGATGGCTACCATCTGGCTCGACAAAGCCGGAACCACCGACGGCACGACCTTCCTCAACATCCCTGTCGGCTACCGGGTATTCGATTCACACGGCAATCTCCTGCTTACGACCGACACCGGTGCCAATTCGGTCTCACTCGATGCATTACTAGAACCCGGGACAGAGCCTGGCACCTATCTCGCCACCATCTTTGTCGAGGGTCTGGACAATGCGAGCAGTGGGGAATTCATCGTGGATTACACATGGACCGGCGACGGCGACGGCGGTGGGGGTGGGACGATTGACAATAAGAAGGGCATCCTCCCCGTCGAATTCGTCACCAAGGGCACCAATGGCGAATTCCTTCCTCAGACGCTCACATGGAACTCGGTCTCCGCGCCGGTGATTGAACTCACAAGCGCCGTGGCGCAACTCTCCGGCGCAGCCGACCAAGTCACCCTCCGGGTAACGGGGAAAGTCACCGACGACACTTCGGATTGCACCCCTACTGCGGGCAAGCAGGTATCCACCATGTATATCGAGGGCTCATGCACCCCGGTCGCGGTCAATCTCGCGAACACCGCAAACAACCCTGGTAACATCTGGCGTCCGTACGCCTTTGAGGCATCGGTGGACCAAAGCGTCACCATTCCGATTGTCTCAGGCAGCGGCGACTATGAGGTGAAGGTAAGCACTTCCACCAATGCGGGCGGGCTGACCGGCGAGCAGCAGTTGCACGTGCATGTGGATACCGCGTCCACCGCAGGGCAGACCTTCCGGCTTAGCTTCCCGGATGGCTACGACGCCGCGCAGGTGAATACCATTGTATTGGCAATCGGCGCAGACCCCGCCACCGTAGTCTCTGTGGCACTCAACGAGACAGAAGCCGGGACGGGGATGTTCACAGGACTGGATGAGCCGTCCGGCACCGGCTTTGCGCTCACCTTCGCCAGCTTTGCAGGCCTCACCGCCGCGACCGATACCGTGTATGGCGTCTTCAGCGTGGGCGGCTCAGGAGCGGGCACCCGCACGCTGCACTTGGCGCTGTCCGAGACAGGCGAGGAAACAAACATATTCACCCCCGGCGCCGCGAACGCAAATGCCTGCACGGAAGTCAGCGTCTCCCCCGGCCCCTCGCAGGCTCCAGGCACCTTCTACCCGACCATCGTCCGGATCGCCGGAGGCCCGAATACATACGCCGGGGCCAAGGCACTCACTGTTCACATCATGGATCGCGATTGGCCGCTGAAATACAGCGCCATGACGGGCACCGGCTACTGGTATCCGGTGGATGACAACAACAAGCCCGTCGTCTTCAACCCGTCGCTCTACGCGCATACGGATATTCAGACGAAGAAGCTAGGCTTGCTGAATGGATTCGAGACCCGATTCTACGATAACACAGGGAAGATAGTCGCCGAGGAAACCCTGCGAGTCGCTAGTGGTCTTGTCGTACAAGGGCTTGCCGATGATGTTAGCCCGATGTTCAACGGAAAACTTTCAGGAGTGAAGATCGCCAAAAGTCTCACACTCCAAAATGGAACAAAAGCTAACTTATATGAGCCGAGCGACTTGCCACCGACCGAAGTCGGAGCGTTCATATATGAAAACAGAGAACTTGAGACTGAAATTCTTTGGAGATATGTGGGAATGAAGGACACGGTTGCGATCTTTAATTCCAAGCAGGAGCTGGATAACGACATCAGATACCGTGTGGAACTCTGCAATGCATGCAGGTATGGGTCAGAAAATATCGACTTTGGAACTCCGATGATCGGTGACCCATATTATTATCGACTTGGGAACCTTTCCGACCCATGGAGAGATCATGGTTTTTCAGTCGCTGATCTTGTGCAAGATCCGTTTCGTCCTGGGCAAGGGTCTAAATACAAAATGGCATGCGCAATGTATTTTAAATATGCAGTTTATAATGCGGTCAGCAAAGTCGTTTCATTAGAGGAATTTAAAGAAAGACTGCTTACGAAAGGAAGAGGCCAAGTTCCAATGCCCGATCGTAACGATGTGAAAAATGCACTGGGTGGAATGCTTGTCCGGCGTGTTGTGCCACTACACGACGACACAAACTGGATTCCTGGTGACGGAGGCTTTTTTGACCAGCTTGCGATCAGTGACGAGGAAGATGAATTACGCACGGGTGAAAATGTGTTTTATATGGGAGGGTGCTTTGACGAAGACTTTGAAACCCACGCGGAATTTTTTGGCCACGGACTAGCAAACGCAATCGGAACACCTGGTCATCCAGTGATTCAAGTGACGATCATGCATGACGTATTTGCGGTAATGTCTCACTGGAGGCTACCATTTGTCACCGATCCGGTTCAGGTGTCGCCATATCGAATGTTTTTCCGGCAGCCTTTTCGCCGCAATTAATGCTCGTAACATAGATATATGCAATGAATCCAAAAAAACTCAGAACGGTCGTCGCTATTGGTTGTATTCTCGCACTGGCGGGCACAGCGACAAGTGCGGATGCGCTGGGAGAGGGTAAGGTGGACAGGAAAACCAGTGATCTTCGGGGTATTGCCCATCGTTTTCATTGGACTGACTGGCTAAACAAAAAGGGAACAGAAGTGTTCATGGACGGAGTATCGTTTGGAAAAGGCGATGAGGCTGGCGAGCGGCTGGCACAAATGATTTTCCCAGAAGGCACCAAGCTTGAGATTAATCTACCTGAGCTCACCACGGATGCTGGCTTTGCCGGGATCAGTAAAGATGGATTTTTGGTAGAGCCATATTACAGCGTTAAAAATTTTCTGAATAAATGGTTAATTCAAGGGGTTTGTGTAGAGTTCCTAATCAATGGAAAACGGCATGAAATCCATACGTTGGCTTCAACTGATAAGGAAGGGAACGCACTGGTTCCTTACTATGCGGGAATTTTTGGACCGGATGGATTAACTTCAGGTCGCTTCTATTTCGATGGCAAGAGATACAACTCTGTCGAAGAAGCAGCAAAAGCAATGGGTGCTGTCGAATGGGGTAAAGGAAGCATCTTGATGATTTGTTTCCCAGAAAACAACCAGCTAGTGCTGGATTTCAAGCCACGACCTTCCAACGGAATCGCGACCGTGGTGCTTAATTTTTTAATCGGGCGAAATGTGATGATAGTTGATCTGGGATTGCCATTACTCTGAATAGGAGAAGCAAGGCATAGACTGAAAATTTGTTTGAATACTAGCCTCCCAATCGGAGAACAAGGGACAGACCGGACAAGGGACCGGACAAGGGACCGACTGATTATTCGCAAGAAGCATGAGCTTTGCAAAAAATGCTCCTTATGTTCTTTTCTTGAAAGTGATGCCCTATTTCGTTAAACCAAAATTATGAACCCAACAATCAGCTCGTCACTTTTTTCTAACCTACAAAATGACCGTGAATGAATGCAATAATCAGTCTGTCCCTTGTTCTAATCATTGGGATCCCAATCATGAAGTTGGTGTAGGCAACGATCCCCGGATATATGGTGAGTGCATATTTTATATAGGAGGATGCTTTGAAGAAGATATTTGGGATCACGGTAAATTTTACGGCCACCACCCAGACTTGGCGACTAGATGCCAGACATTAAAAATGTGGCGCAGTACGGTTCGCGGATGGTCTTCCGAAGGCTCTATCGAGGGCCGTGGAGACGTTGAAAATATTCGTTCATTTTTACGGCAGCCGTTCGTGGAACGAAAGTGACTTCAATTCACCTTCTAAAAATGAATACGTATTGTATAGGGAATCTCATCATACACATTATGGCGCTCTTCTCTGTAATTGCACTCGGCGAAGAAGAAAAAAAATCTGTCAGCGCCAACGAGAATATTCGCCCTGACATTCGCCGTATTTGTTGGAAGCATTGGGAGGGAAACCACGAAAATTCCGAGGTGTTTTTTGATGGCGTCTTTGCTGGGAAGGGGCGAACTGCAACGGCCAAGCTGGCATCGTTGACCGTCGCAAAGGGAAGTATTGTGAAGTTAGCATTCCTAAGTGCTGGCGATAGCAGTGCGAAAAATGCAGGAGACTACCGTCAGATTATAGCATCGTATTTTGAGGTGGAAGGATTTCTCAGAAAATGGATATGGCAAGGCACTTGTGTCACATTCGAGATGTATGGGCATCAAAAAGAAATCCACACGCTCGCTGCATTCGATGAAAAAGGTCGCGCCGTCGATCCTGAGTATTCTGAAGCAACCGACGGAACCTTCATTTTCGACGGGACTACATATGAAAGTGTTGCGGATACGGTTTCCGCAATGTCTCGTGTTGCATGGGAAAAAGAAAGCATTTTGGTTATTTGCAAGCCCGATGTCAAAATCGCGGTGATTCAACTACGGTCCAATAATGGAGTAGGCAGCGTCGTAGATTTTTTGGGTGAACGAGGTTCATTAAAGGTAATTACTCTGGGTGGAAGATAGTAGAGCGGGACGAGAGACGGACTAATTATTTGTTTTTAACACCATCCTGCCAATCGTATGCTTGACCCTAATGTAACCGTCACTGCCATCCAAATCCATTTGGGTAGAACAAGGGACAGACTAGAATGGCACTCACTTAAGCCCCTCGAATCCTCGTCCAACAGAGATGAATCGTTCGCAAGCTCATCCTATTTCGCCCTTAAGTGAGTGCCATTCGGGACAGACTAATTATTGTGCTTCTTCGCTTCCTTCTCGGTTCAATTATGCTTGAAATGGAGCCCCGATTACGCAGTATCAAACGCAGCTAATTTTACA
>JAYVRQ010000395.1:0-18513 GCA_043776145.1 Chthoniobacteraceae bacterium | reverse complement strand
CTGCGACGGTAGCAGGGAATGGCCGTCCCTGAGTGGATGGCCGGTGCCTTTGGCATCCCCGCCACCATAGCGCGGGCGCGGTCGCAAGCTGCGTTAGCTGGAAGCTCAGGCACGTTCTCCGGCTCGGGAAAGGTGATACCTTCAACCTGCGAAGCATGAAAGACCGTGTAAGCCTTCAAATACTTCCGTCGTTCCTCGGCTGCTTCGGCACTTGCCGTGCGTTCGCCCTCCTTGGTGTAGGTGCCGTATTTGACGACAAGGGAACCATGTTCACCTTTCCTGATATACCCGCCAAGCTCCTTTGCCTGAATGAAGGTGAGGAAATAGGGCGAAGTGTAGCGCAGACCTCCAAGAAGGAAGACATTGATTCCGTGATAAGGATTGCCGGTGGCAAAGTTGCGAGGGAAACCCACCGTGGAAAAGTAAGGCGATTTCCAAGGGATAACTCCCTGCTCAAGCTGGGTGATGATACGGTTAGTAACTTCTGCATAGATGTCGTGTTTCATAATGTCTCTTGTGTTGTTGTTTGCGTTTAGCGAAAGCTCTGGGCTTTCAAAAAACGATGGAGACAAAAAGCCGCAGGGCATGAGGCGAACTAGTCAAGGGAGGCTCCGACGGAGGGCTCCCGAAAGTCCCGCAAAGGACGCTGCGAAGACGCGCCTTGAGGACAATTTCGGGATACCGTTGGATGCCCTTTACTTGTCGCCGCCCGGAGGCATCTAAAGAGCCGTGAGAGCGAGATACGAGCGAAGCGGCGGAACCTGCCGCGCCAGCGGAAAACTTACTCGAAAAAGGCGACGCTCTGACCTGCACCCGGATGATCGGACATGGGCGAAGGCGGATGGCCGACAGCCGGGAGCAGGGCAGATGGTCGCTACTGCCGCGCATGAGAGGCGAGTCTGCCGCCTTGGGCAGTCTCGCCATGCGCCATGTCGCGCACGGCGAATGCCGTTTTCGGGGGCGTTGCGGGGAACTCCCCGCTAGAATGGGGAGCGGGAGATTTTTAGCTCCCGCGCGGGGAAAATCCTTTCCCCGGCAAGTAAAAGTAATCCTCTCTGGCCTTGCTTTTCAAAGTCCAGAAAGACCGCATACCTCATCGGGACTTGAAAAATGGATGTACTATCTCAAATCTACGACTATAATTGGCGCGTCGGCAATAAACGGCAGTAGGGAGAGAAACATGACGGCAAACGATAAACACAAGCCAGCGGCTTCAATAACAGGCGACGAGAGAGACATACACAAGGATTGGCAACTATTATACGATACGTCCACTAGTGGGCAAAAATCCTGGATGAGACAGGTAAAAAATCACTACGCAAAAATTATTCAAACCGATCCGCAGGCTGCTGCAGAACTGCTCGCCATGTATGAGCAGCGCTTTGCCCTGATCAGAAAATATGGCTTCGTCGAGGAAAAAGAGAAATAAGTCGGGCAGTGTTGCCATGCGGTGAACAATATAATTCGGGAAGGGGCGGGCCAGTGGTGCCGCCCGGCTCCGTTACTCGGTCTTCTCTGCACGAATGCGCGCGAAGCATCGAAACCAAAGCCACACGGCCATTCTTGCCTGCCTGCGACGCTCCGTCCTGAGCGGCGAAGATGCGGCAGGCAAGGCGGCAGGCCGCACCGAAGCTGTCAGGCCGGATGGTCGCCCACTGTGCGCGAAAGCGAGTCTGCGGCGTCTGCGGTGGGAGCGCAGCGGCATCGAGGACGACGCAGTCTCGCCCGCGCCCAATCGCTCCACGGCAAACGCCGTCGTCGGGGCGTTGCGGGCACTTCCGCTCGAATGGGGAGCGGGAGATTCGCGGGGGAAACGGGGCTCCCGCGTGGGGAAAGTCGTTTCCCAATACTCTGCCTCGAAATTACGCCATATTGTAAGCAATGAGCCCCGTGTTTATGGCTCAGGGTTTGATGCTAATTTGGCGAACGAACGAATCTATAGAAACGCTTTGGTTGATCTAGCGTATCTGTTCTTACCACGTAAGCATCAAGGGCTTGGACAAAGCCGAGCGGGTCATCCATGAAGGGAATGGATAAGTCTGCGGTGGATTGAAGCTTGTAGTAAAATCCTCGAAGGGCTTGGCAGCGCAACACACATTGGCCGGGATCACCTTGGCGGATGGTCATGGCAAACGGGCTTTGGACAATCGTGCTGTCAAAATACTGCCTCGCCAAATCCCACGCACTCTTTCCGCATTGCGAGCCCACCACGCGTCCGGTCACGTCGTCAAGCGATACGTGGATCCCACCCCAAAGACGAGACAGGCCGGCTTGGTCGGCTGCGTCGTAGTAGGTTGCCCATTGCAGTTGCACAGTTTGGCTCGGTCCCTGTTCAAACGTGAGGTATGAGTTAGGTGCAAACGAGGCTGTCTGTAGCCCTCCCGGAAAGAAGGACGAACCTGTCATGGCGGTCATGATTTCCGCGGCGGCACGGCTAAACGTGCTATGGCCGGATATGTAGCCGGGAAATGCGGGGGTCACGAATGTATTTTTTTGGTAGGGAAACCATCCGATTGCGTGAACCCACTTCACCCCGCTGTGTTGCGTGGAAACATTGGCAGGCTGGCCGGGCCATACATGAATTGCCACAAATCCGGGGGTCAATCCTTGGTGACGTTGCCCTGTCTGCGCTGTGGCGCTGGTCACCAATTCGATTAAGCCTGGAACCAACGGAAGCCCGAAGGGATGATAGGAAGCTCCGGCTGGGTCTGTTGATTGCCCGAGTTGAGCCATATAGCGCACGGCGGCGACCGGTCGCCACCCGTCGTATTGGCGCTTGAGCGACCATGCTGCACAGGCCGCATCATGCAATGCGCCATTTATTGCAAAATAAATCTTCACGTCCCATTCGAGATCGTTCACGACAGGTCCGGTGCCGCCAATGCGTTTTTGAAAGGCTGGATTGTCCGCGACAGCGTTCGCGAGGACGTTCCAGTGTCCGGGTGGTGTTTCAGAGCTCGGACCGTCGGCCCAGAATTCGGCGAGAACCCGCGCAAAATCACCCCGCTTGAGCACGTTCGAGGCGTAGGGAAATCCGGTTACGGGATTCAGTGGATGCCCGAGTCCGTCATTTGCTCCAAGCGTATTATTTCCGAAGGTGCCTGGGGAGGTATTGATAAAAACACCGTCATCAGGAGTCATCTGACTGCTGTAATTGAGTATTTCGACGATCAGGCTTTTGAACGACGCATCCCCGGAGCCGGCCAGTTGCGGCGGTGGGCCAGGATCAATCCAGGGAAGTGTCGAATCTTCGCGGGCCAGCGCAAAAGCACGGACGCCCTTCCATTGCGCACCCAGGAATTTTTGAATCGGCCCGACTGGATTTCCATTTTGATCCAATGCGTTGGCAATCGCGAGTGGCTGCCAGCGATTGACGTTCGTTGCATTCGATCCGACGAAGCCCGTTACAAGTGGGTCATTGACGGGAACGTAGCCGGTGTTGTCCATATAGGCACCGGTCTGGTTGGCTCCGTCCGCGATGAAAAAGGAGGACACCAGTGCTGCCACGCTGTTGCCCAAACCGGCGGGCGTGGAAGTGTCGAGCGAGACATTGTTTTTGTCGTACCCCAATGCCGCCATGCGGGCATCCAAGGCAGCCAAAGTCGTCGCAGCGCTGCGCGAGAGTGCGTAGCGTTCTTTCAGAATGCGGTAGGCTGCATGGCTGATTGCTTGGTTGCGGGCAGCGGCAAGATTGGCCGACGTGTGCTTTTCCCGGAAAAGATAGCCGGTTGCCGCAGGGTCATATGCTGCCCATGCGTCGTACATGGCCACCGAAAGATGGAACAAGTTGCGGGCATGGACGGGAGGGTGCGGAGTGTCGAGGCGGATTGCTGACAAAATCTCCTCATCCCAGGTGCGCGCGACTGTCGTCACCGCAATGGCACGAACTGAAAATCCGGCGCTAAAAAGCAGCAACCAGCATAGCGCCGCACGCCGGAAAGGCAGGGTACGAACGAAAAATGAGGAGACATTCATGGAGATTTATTCCGATATCATCGGGTTCGATTTGAGACCGCCTTACGCGGCGGCTTCTGGAGAAAATATTCGCACCTGTCAAGTGGTTCCATTTCTCAAACCGCCATCCGGGGCACGGATGATGGGCGTGGAAATGTTTTGTCTGAAAAATGCCATTTAGGTGTGACAATTTAGAAATTGACCTTCCGTTGCTGCGCTGAGTAGAGATGGATTGTGAAGAGAGTTGAAGCGCATGTCGTCGTGTGTGGGTTGCTATTTCTGGCAGCTCAGGCTTCGGCGGCACTTATGGGAACGGTGACACCTGTGGGAGGAGGGCGTTACAACTACCAGTACACGGTGAACAATTTGGCAGGGACGTATCCGATTTCCTCCTGGTCGCTGGAATTCGGCTTCGCGATCGCCGCAATGGACTGGAACCCCGCAGCCGTGTCCTCGGGTGGAGATGTGATCGTTCCCTTGGGATTGCCGGGAACGGCACTCGATGATTGGGACGCCGATCTCGGGATTCCGATTGTCGGCAAATCCGCGCAGGATTTTGTAGCTCTTGGACCGGCGGGACAGGCGGATGTCGCCGTGGGAGCGCAGCTTTCCGGTTTTTCTTTTACGTCGAGTTATGCACCCGGCACTTCCACGTATTATCAGTATGGACCCAGCGGACAGACGTCATTTGGGACGGTGGTCGCGCCCATTCAAGCGCCTGAGCCGTCCACTGCGGTTCTGCTGGTATTTTGTGGGATGGGGACATTGATGTGTGTCCGGCGACGGGCTGCGGCCTCCTAAAAGCAACCCAAGAGGAGAGAGCCCCACATTCGAGAGGAATTCAGATGATTGACCGTCCGCCATCCCGCAGTTTCAGAGTCTTTTTTGAAATTCTTGCCGTCTTGTTTTGCATCGGTGCCGCCGTTCAGGCTGCGCCCACTGTGGGGAATGCAACCGTCGCCCCCGGTGCCGTCCGTCCGGGCGACAAGGTTATTGTGTCGGTTCCTGTCGCGGAAGCGGCGTCAGGCACCTTCTCCTTCGATCTCAAGGCACTCGGCGGGACAAGTCTAGTTCTCCCGCTCTCCGTGGATGTAGGCCAAGCCTCTGCCAAGGGCGTGATTCCGACGGGCCTCACGATTTCGGGGCCGGTTGATGTTCCTTACGAAGTCACCGTGACCGGGGTGGACGGAACGAAAACCGTCAAGTTGGGCAAAGCGCAGTTTCAGCCCACGACATTCCAGCCTGCCATCATGGATGTCACAGAGAAGTCCTGGCTGCCCGGTTCGGAAGTCACGGTGATGGCCGATTCCGCGCTCGCCAAGTCGGGCGTTGTGCAGGTGGATTTCCGCCCTGCCGCGCCGCAGACGGTGAAGATTCCGATGGTCTTCACCAATGGGCAGGCGATGGCGAAGATTCGCGTGCCCGCAAAGCTGGAATTGAGTCGCGGTTCGGCTTCCGTCTTTGTGCTGCTCGATGTCGCGGACGAGGCGGGAAATTGCTCGCGGATTACCAAGGAGGTTTCGCTCATCAGCAATACGCCTGCGCGAATCCCGTTTGCGGCGTCGGCGAAAGCTCTCCCGGTTGTTGCCGCTGCCGCGCCTGTGGCGTCCGGCCCGGTCATCGGCACCGTCACTGTCACCCCGGCGGTGCTTGTTCCTGGAGGACCGTTTTCCGTCGAGGTAAATGCCACGGGTGTCACACAGGGCGCGGTCTATGCGGATTTCCGGCCGAACGCCCCGAACCAGTTTCGCCTCCCGCTCACCTTTGCCGCGGGCGTGGCGACGGTCACTGGCACCGTCCCCAGTTCGATCCCGGTTCCGGTGAATGGTTTCGCCAAATTCACCGTGCGCGTCTTCAATGCTGCTGGCGACCAGAAGGCGGAAACCGTTCGCATCGCCCCGTTGCAGGCGAACCTTCCGACGAAGGATCTGACCGTCACCATCGCGCAGCCGCTTGATGGGCTGATCACACCGCTCGGCACCGTGGCGGTCACCGGCACGGCGGGGAAGGACATCACCACTCTCACGGTCAATGGCCAGCCCGCCACACTCGCCGCCGGGGCCTTCTCCGCGCAGGTTGCCATCCGCGAGGGACGCAACGACATAGTGGCGCTCGGTCGCGACGGGGCGGAGGGCATCGGCTCGGCGATTGTCACCGTGCGTCGCGACACCACCGCTCCGGTGCTCAGCATCGAGACGCCTGCGGACGGCGCGGTCGTCACTTCGCAGCAGGTCGTCGTCGCCGGCCTCGTGAACGATGTGGTGTCCGGCACGGTCAATTCCGAGGACGTGACCGTGATGGTCAACGGCGTGGCCGCGTCGGTCGTGAACCGCACCTACGACGCTCCCAGGGTGCTTCTCACCAGCGGATCGAACAACATTGATGTCGTCGCCACCGATCGCGCGGGGAATTCCAAGAAGAAGAGCATCAAGGTCACCTACCGACCCGCCGCGCAGCAGCAGACCGTTCTCGTGGCCTCGGGAAATGCGCAGACCGGCATCGTGGGCTATTTGCTTACTGACCCGCTCGCCGTCGAGGTTGTGGACCGGAATGGAGCCGCAATTCCGAATGCGGCGGTCACATTTGAAGTCACCCGCGGGGACGGAAAAATCATCAGCTATCCCACCGAAGGATCGAAGATGACCGTCATCACCGATACGAAAGGGCAGGCGCGGGTCTTCTACCTGCTCGGCACCCGCACCGGGCAGGGGAATAACCGCGTGTCCGTCACTTCGCCCGGTTTTGCGGGGCAGGCGGAATTCTGCTTCTCGGGCGTCGTGGGCACGCCCACGCGGATCGCCGCGCTGCTGCCGTCCTTCCAGGCCGGGGAGCCGGGCAAGCCGCTGCCGCAGCGGATACAGGCATTGGTTACCGATCAGGGGGGCAATCCGATGGGCGGCATTCCGGTCCGTTTCAAGGTGAATGTCGGCTCGGGCAAAGTCGAGGGACTCACGGAAGTCGTGGTCAATACGAATTCGAGCGGGCGCGCGCTCGCGACGTTCACGCTCGGGCCCGAGACTGGGCCGAATGCGCATCAGGCCGTCGCCAGCATTGAGGGCAGCACCGTGCCGGAGGTGGCCGTGTTCACCGCTTCGGCAGTCGTGCCAGGGCTGGAGGTGGATACGCGGGTCGTCGGCGTGGTCATAGATTCCTCGAACAGCCCGCTGGAAGGCGTCACCGCGAGCATCGAGGGGACGAGCCTTTCCGCCGTCACGGATGCGCAGGGCCAGTTCATCATTTCCGGTGCGCCGGTCGGTGCCGTCCGCCTCAGCGTGGACGGGCGGACGACTTCGCGCCCCGGTTCCTGGCCCACCATTCCCTACGAATTGGTCACGATTGCCGGGCGGGACAACAGCCCGGACCGGCCCATTTACATGCTGCCGATTGACACGCCGAATCAGAAGATCGTCGGCGGAAATCAGGATGTGACCCTGGAGATGGCCGGCATTCCCGGTGCGAAGCTCACAGTCTTTGCCAATTCAGTCACCTTTCCGGGCGGCTACAAGGTGCTGCCGATTCAGTGGACGCAGGTGAATCGGGACCGGGTGCCGATGCCGCCACCCTTGGGTTCGCAATTCCTGATGACTTGGACGTTGCAGCCTGCCGGCGCGAAATTCAATCCGCCGGCGCGCGTGCAGTTTCCGAATACGGGGGCTCCGCCGGGGCAGCAGTTTGAGATTTTCTCCTTTGATCACGACATCTCGGAATTCGTCTCCATGGGGCCCGGCACGGTGTCCGCGGATGGGAGCGTTGTCGTTTCCGATGTGGGCTTTGGCATTACCAAATCCGGCTGGGGTGGCGGCACGCCTCCGCCTCCGCCATCTCCGCCTTGCAAGCCTTGGCAGAGCGACCCCCCGAAGGATGATGACTGTACTCGCTGGGAAAAAATCCCGGCAGACAATATGTGCCAGTATGACCGTTACAAGGAGCACAAAGCGCGAGTGGATCGGGCTACCGCAACGGTCAATGGGACAAGTTCAGTGACAGTCTGCGTAGGCGATTCTGTGAATTTTGACGCGTACGGCGAAGGAAGATTTGGAAATCTCGGGTTCTGTAGCGTGGAGTATCATTGGAATTTCGGCGACGGCTTCTTTGGACTTGGAGCAGGAACAAGCGAACTCAAATCTCCATCATACACGTATACGCGGACAGGCATTTATACCGCAACGGTCGGTATTCGCTGCGCTAATTGCGATGATTCGAAAGTGGAGCGATCGGTAACTGTAAAAGTTATCGATACGGCTGTGGTTCAAAATGCGGTAGCAACGGCAGAACCTAGTCAGGTATGCGTAGGTGAAAATACGACTTTTGGTGCAGTCGCAGACGGCATGGACTGCAAGACTCACGCATCCGTCCCCGTCACATATTTTTGGCGATTTTCCGATGGGAGCTCATCAGCAACGCCATTCGTTACTAAGTCATTCGCGGCACCTGGGACATATACTGGGACGGTTTATATTCGATGCAAAGACGTTCCAGAATCAGAAATTACTCTGACAGCATCCGTTACCGTCGGTGACAAAGCAATCGTCCGAAACCCGACCGCCTCTGAGGATAAGCAAAAAATCTGTTTAGGCCAATCCGTCTTGTTCAGCGCAAGTGGTGTAGGAATCAATTGCGCAACAGGCGCAAACGCGCCACTAAAATACGAATGGGATTTCGGGACGGGAAACCCTGCGGATGCCACGACGGGCAGTTCAGTGTCGTTTAGCGGATACACTAAAGGAGGAATTTATCACGCTAGTGTGAAAATTTCCGTCGAGGGCTTTCCAACATCTGCCGTGGTTGTTAACCTACCTCCTCTCATTGTCATTCAAATTAAGGAATTGGAAGTGATAAGTTTTCCTGGTAGCGGACAATTGATGAATGATGGAGACGGCGACCCTTCTACCAGTGTGTTCGTTGCAAAGAGGCTCGATTCGAAGCCGCCTATCATTGTCAGAGCTATTTTTGAGCCCCCTATTAAAAGCGACGAACTTCCACTTGAATTTATGATGCAGGGGGGTGTTGATGAGGGGGTGATCGGCTCTCGCACTGTTCACTCAGAACTCGATGCAGTAACTGAGATAATTGCCACCTGCGGACCGACGACTGCTAAAGCAAAAATTTTTGTTATCGAGGCAACCTTCCGTGAATCTTTGAAAGCTCAATACGGTTTCGACGATTTGACTAATCCAGCTATCCCATGGAAAGCTCTCAAAAATGGATCCTCTGATTTTGTTTCAATCTTAGTCATGCCAGATTCGGCTGAATTGTCTCGCTATTTGCAGTTCAATACGAAGGACAAACTGTCTCTTGCTTCTCCCGTTTCCCATGGTCAGGCCGACATAGAAGTCGCCGCGCAAGGGGTTGGTGAATCATCAGTAACTTTAAGTTTGGCAAATAAGTCGGATTTCATTTTTGCTGAGATAGGGACGGCTTCATACAATCCTGTAACAAAAAGTGCTATCATCCGAGTGGTAGAGCTTCCCGGAAATACAAATACAATAACTCCGCCGGACCCAATTGTGGTCCAAACCTATTTAAGACAAGTGTTCAAACAACGGGCCATAAGTTTTAATTTTGCAGTGCTTCCTGAGACGATAACATTAAATTATGATATCGAAACTGCGGACGGGGCTCTAACATTAGATAATGACGACGAGGAAGATATTATACTTGCCAGCAGAAATGCTTCTTACGATGTTAATATATTCATTGTAAATAAGTTTGCGAAATATGAGTCTGGAGCAATTGCGTTTGCTCATATTCCGGGAAACCATATTTTTGTGGACTCTAGCGTGGCTGCGCTGACTCCTAATCTGGCGCTAACGATAGGACATGAGATGGGGCACGCGTTGGGCTTGCACCACGTTTCCAAGAAAAATGGCACTGACGACGACGAGGATCACACAAATGATTCAGATTTCTATAATCTAATGTGGTATTCGGATCAATACCAAGGATCAAGGCTTCGAAAATCACAATGGGATAAATTAAGTAAACAATAGATGTATGCAAATTTTTACTAGAATAATATTTTTGTTAGGGTGCTTGTTCGTGAGCAGCGTTGCTTACGCCATAACAGATTCAGAAATAGTGGAAGCGTTGGCGACAAAGACTGATGCCCCAAGCGATGTTAGTAATTTCGAGAAATTGCTATCAGACGATAGAATTCATAACACTTTCACTGAAATTGCTAACCGTCGAAACATTGACAAGCTGAAGCCAAAGCTCCGGCAGATTATTGCCACTCATATTCAGCCAAGTGCGGGCGAGGGGTTTGGGGCAATACTGTTGACTAGGCTTGGCGTTAGCCAGGAAGTTACAAAGGCGTGGGCCAAGCAAACGATCCAAGAGTTTGGAAATTCTTCATTGCTTTCGGATAAAAAGCAGGTTTGGATGGCGAAAGTAGTGTCTTGCGGAACTGAAGAGCTTCTAGCTATGTACGAGTCTGAAGCTTCTCTTCAAAATAAGTATAGTTGGATGCTCGACTCATTGGTTTGGGTGAGAGGTTCACAAGTGGACGATCTCTATCTTCAGTTAATTGACGGTTCAAAAGACAAAATCTCCGGCTTTTCTGATGGAGCAGACTTTTTCATTGATGCTCCTTCGAAGCGTAGTTTAAAGTTGCTGCTAATTCGCTATCCTGAACTGGTAGCTAGAAAAAATGAGTTTTTGCTTAAAAGCACTCGTTCTGCTGTGTCCGTAGAGCGAGATAGGCTGGCAAAAATAATAGCTGAGTTGCGCTCGGGAAGATAGTTGCCTTTTGATTTTCAAGAAACGGCATGCACACCTTAGCCTGAAATGACGCTACATTACATTCTACAATGGGCGCTGCGCGTCCTAGTCATGCTTTTGGTAAGCGCATCGAAAAATGTCATCGCTCTTGACGAGGACTGCACGGTTACGCTTCTGAATCGTTCCGAGAAGGTAAATCCCGGCGGCTGGTTTGGCCTCTCCAATGTTCCGGTTGAACCGGGCTTTTTCCGCGTGCGGGTTTATTGCACGAAGAATGGAGTGACGACCGGTGGGCAGTCAGGCTTCATCAATCCATCTGCTGCTGGTGGGAAGGTTCAGATTAGTGCGATTACACTTGGGCAACTAGACCCGTTGCCAACTGCGGTGGCAGTGACGGCGACAACTTCGGTGCTGACCACTGCGGGGCAGACCTTGCAGTTGATGGCGACGGCAACATTGCCGAATGGTTCGACGAGGAACGTGTCGCCGCAGAGTCTCGGAACGCTGTGGACGAGCAGCAACCCGCAGATTGCGACCGTGAGCATTGATGGCCTGGTGACAGCGCTGAAGCGCGGCACGGTGATCTTTCAGGCGAGAAATGAGGGAGTGCTGGGAGCCATTTCGCTGCAAGTGCAGATTCCCCTCGATTCGGATGGCGACGGCATCCCCGACGACTACGAGATTGCCAACGGAATGAACCCGCACGATCCGAGCGACGCAGCCGGGGACATTGACGGGGACGGCATTTCCAATCTGGAAGAGTACAAGGCAGGCACCAATCCCCGCCTGAAAGACACCGACGGCGACGGCATCCCCGACGCGCAGGAAATCGCCATGGGGACGAATCCAAAACTGGCGGATTCCGATGGAGACGGGCTGACGGACGCGGAGGAACTTAAGCTCGGCACGAACCCTCTTTCGAAAGACACGGACGGCGACGGCATCGAGGACGGCGTGGAAGTCCGCCTCGGCCTCGATCCCACCAAGCCCGACCCGACCACGCGGGTGAGCGGACGGCTAATCAACGAACGGGGACTCCCGGTGCCGAATGTGAACGCGGTGGCCTTTGGCGAAATCATCGCCACCTCCGATCAGGACGGGAAATTCACGATGGCCTACGTGCCCGCCGGGCTGGGGAACATCCAGGTGAAGGCGGTGCTGATTGATGCGGGAAAGGTCTATACGGGTGTCTCCGCCGCTCTGGTGCCCGTGGTGGGCGGGCAGACGCTCGCGGGTGACATCACACTGGCGCTCAACAACGGCACCATCACCGGCGTGGTGACGGCACCGAACGGGATGGCGGTGCGCGACGCGCGGGTGCAGATCAAGTCCGGCAACGAAGTGCGCGAGGCGCGCACCGATGTGTCCGGTCGCTATGCCGTGACCGACATGGTGGCCGGTGCGCTCACCGTGACGGCAAAGGATTTTTCCACCGGCCTGCGCGGCAAGAGCACCGGCACGCTGGTGCAGAGTCAGGCGACGGTGGTGGATGTCCGCCTCGGGGCGTTTGGCGGTGTGGCGGGAACGGTCTTTGCCCGCGACAACCAGACGCCGGTTGGCGGCGGTGTGACGGTGAACCTCACCGGGGCTTCCGCACAAACCGCGAAGACCGATTTGTTCGGAAGATACAGCTTTGATTTCGTGCCGGTCGGCCAGTTCACGGTGGAAGCATCCGACACCACCGGGAATCGCGGACAGAGCGCGGGCAACATTTTGAACACCTCGGAAGTGGTTGTGCGCGACATCGGTTTCCTCGGGCGCGCGAATGTGACGGGAACGGTGGGGAACACGCTGGGGCATCCGGAAAACGGGGCGAATGTGCAACTGGTCAGCAGTTCGATCTTCGGCGGCGGCGGCACGGTGAACACGGGAAGCAGCAATGCCTTCCTTTTCAGCGATATTTTCACCGGGAACTTCTCGATCTCGGCCTACTCCCCCGTCACGCGCCAGGCGGCCACGGCCTTCGGCGTGATCGCGGGTGACGGACAAAGTGCCAATGTGGACATCACGCTCGTCGCCGCAGGCTCGATGACGGGAGTCGCGTATCAGGCCGATGGCGTGACGCCCTTGGTGAACGGACTGGTGCGGCTGCTGCCGAGCGGACGGACCACGACGACGGATGCAAATGGGAATTACCGTTTCGATTTCGTGCCGGTCGGCAACTACACAATTCAGGTGATTGACTTGGTGACGGGAAACCAAGGCGGCTCGACGGGAACCGTCTCGCAACAGGATCAGGTGGAAGTCTCGAATCCGCCGCTGGTGGGATTTGGCGAAGTGCAAATCACGGTGCGTGACGGCGGAAGCCAGCCGGTGCAGGGAGTGGTGATTTCGTTGCGAAACGCCCTCGGCCAAGTGCTCGGCGGCACCACCGATGCGGGAGGCAAGGCGCTCTTCACGAATGTGCTGGCCATCGCCTACACGGTGACTGCGCGTGATCCGCTCACGAGCCTGACCGCATCGGGAAGTGGCACCGCGAACGTCGGTGCGCGTGCGACGACGACGCTGAGCTTCCCCGCGCAATCGAGCATTCTCGGGAACGTGTTCGCATCCACGGGCTCGACGGCGGTCCCCGGAATTCGGGTGACGCTCAGCGGACCTGCCTCGGGAAGCGTGACCTCAGCAGTGGACGGAGGGTTCAACTTTTCAGGACTGCCCCTCGGCACTTACACGCTGCGGGCTTTTGATTCGTCCGGCAATCTGCGCGCCACGAGTCCGAATGTGTTGCTGACGACTCACGGCATTCCCGTCATTCAAAATCTGGTGCTGGCTGGCGTCGGCACAGTCACGGGCATCGTGAGCCTCCCTGCGGGCACTCCAGCGGGTCAGGCCCCCGTGTCGCTGCTCAGTCAGGCACCTGGATCTGCGGGGAGGATTTACACGCAGACGGCGATTGATGGACGTTTCACGTTCACGCAAGTCCCGCTCGGTGCCTTCACCTTGGAATCACGCTTCCAACAGCCGCCGCTCCAGCTTTACGCGCAAGGGATGGGAACCCTCGCGACAGACGGTCAATCCGTCTCCGTTGATTTGAGCCTGTCAGGAACACTGATTCCGGTGACGACAACCCTCTATGATGCGAATGGGTTCGCCTATAACGTCACGGAAACCGGGCGGCTGCAGGATGGGACGCGCAGTGTTTTCCGAGGCAACGGCACGTCAAACAGGGGTGCCGGTGCGTTGCAGATTTCATCCGGTGCGCAATCCACATTTTTCACGGGGAATGCGCTCGGTTCGGCGGAACTGGGCGGGCGGCAAATTGTCATCCGACAGGACGGGATGTTCGGGCTGAACGTGACGAGGAAAATCTACGCACCGGCGGACG
The DNA here is from genome assembly GCA_043776145.1 of Chthoniobacteraceae bacterium. Classification (GTDB taxonomy): domain Bacteria; phylum Verrucomicrobiota; class Verrucomicrobiia; order Chthoniobacterales; family Chthoniobacteraceae; genus JANLQB01. The sequence goes on along the minus strand of JAYVRQ010000395.1, from coordinate 4,514 downwards.
GATATTTCACGCGTTACCTCGAACTGCTGAGCAACCCGACAGGGGCGGCTATCTCCGTGGATGTGAGGGTGTCGAGCTACTATCAATTCCTGACCAAAGTGCAGGGGGGATTTACCGTGGATATCGCACCAAGAATCGTCAGCACGTCGAGCGGGGACAGCTTCTTGCAGGCGGGCGATCACTGGTTCACGACGGATGATGATGCGGATGGCGATCCATTTTTGAGTGGCGACAACATGCCATCCGTCGCGACGGTGTTTGAGAGCAGCAGTGCGTCGCTCCAAGCGACGACGGCATCATTCTTAAACGACTTTACGGCACGTTATGGCGAAGGGCGGGTCGGCTGGAGTTCGGTCACAATTCCGGCGGGACAGACGGTGGCGCTGATGCACTTCATCAGTCAGGAAACTGGTCGGAGCAATTCCCAGGCTGCGGCGCAGCGCCTCGTGCAATTGCCGCCCGAGGCCATTGCCGGTTTGAGCGCGAGCGAACGGGTGCAAATCGCGAATTTCAACGTGCCGTCTGATGGTTCGAGTCCGGTGGCCGCATTGCCTGGCTTGGATGGCTCGATCACCGGCAAAGTGTATGCAGCGGGAGGGGCCATTCCTATCTCGGGTTCATCAGTGTCTTATCAAAGCACATCGCCTTTGTTTGGCAGGTTGTTCACGGCAACCTCTGATGCAACGGGGACGTATCAAGTGAGTTCACGATTGGATGGTTCGGCAAATCCACAGCCAATTCCGAGGATGGCCTACGGCGTCGTCGCTTCACACCCCGTCACAGCTCAGATTTCACCGACATTTGCGGGAACATTTTCCAGTGCAGCTTCGGTGCAGGACATTATTTTCAGCAACACGGGCAATCTTACTGGCCGGGTACGGAAGGCGACGGGTGAAGTCGTGGGCGGAGCTTCGGTGCAGGTGACAGGTGCAGCTCTGTTTCAAACCCTGAGAGCCACGACAGCGATTGATGGCACTTTCAGCTTCAACGGCCTGCCTCCTGGAATAGTGACAATCATCGCAGCCCTGGCTGTGCCAAATGGAACCGGGCTTTCATCCACGCAATCGGCGACAATCTCAGCGGGTCTAACTACAAATAACGATGTCGTCTTTCAGGCCACTGGGAGTGTGAACGGCCTCGTGACCGCTGGCGGGACCAATCCCGCCGTGAACGTGAATGTGACCTTGCGAGGCACAAGCATAACGCGGACGACCACCACGGATACGGGGGGACGTTTTGGATTCAACGATCTGCCGGTGGGAACGTATTCGGTGGATGTGGTTGATCCAACAGTCGGTATTCCGACCACGGTATCGTTCTCGGTTGCTGCGAATAGCACGGCAACTCCTCAAATTAACTTGATTGGAGTGGGCTTGATTCAGGTTACGGCGAAGTTCCCGGACAATAGCCCTGTGAGTGGCGGTCATGTGGAAATTGAGGAGCTGGCTCGCGGGGTTGGCTTTCGTTCGGTCGGAACAACCGCTGCAAACGGGACGTTTACGATCACCGCCAGCCCTGTCGGAAATTTCACGGTTCGCGTGAAGCATCCTACCAATGTGACTCTTGTAGCCTCGGTGGCGGGTTCGGTGGGAAGCGCGGGAGCGATTGTTCCGATCAATTTGGTGCTGCCACAGGATGCCAGCCCGACAGTGGCAATGACCGCGCCCTCAAGTGGATCAAGCGGCGCAGGTGGAAGCGTCGTGAGCCTGAAGGCGAATGCTGCGGATGATTTCGGAATCTCTAGAGTGCGCTTTTACGTGGATGGTGCCTATGTTGGGGACGGTTCCGGGAATCCCTATTCGTTCAACTATGCCGTGCCAAATTTGAGCGCCAACAAACTGGTGCCGATTTACGCCGTCGCAGTTGATACGGCGGGGCAGGAAACGTTTTCGGCATCGATCTTGTTCACCATCCAGGGCGACGCCACTCCGCCTACTGTTACGCTGACTTCGCCCACTCCAGGACAGATTTTCCACGAGGGTGATACAGTCACTCTGACGGCAAGTGCGTCGGACAATCTGGGCGTGGCAAAGGTAGAATTCGCCGCGAATGGCAGCACGTTCGCAACTGACAGCGCCGCTCCATACACCTGGACCTACAAGATTCCTGCCGGATACGCGTTCGGTGGAACCCGCCAACTGACTCTTTCTGCCAAAGCTTTCGATGCCGCAGGAAACAACGCACTCACGTCGCTTAACGTGACCGTCAATGGCGATGCCTTGCCGACGGTCGCAATTACAAGTCCTGCCAACGGTGCCACGTTTGCAGAGGGCTCGCAGATCCACATTACTGCAAACGCAAGTGATGATCGCGGAATATCGGGAGTGGATTTTCTGGCGAACGGAGTCTTGATCAGGACTGATAACATCGCTCCGTATGATGCTGACTATCGAGTGCCGGCAGGTTCGCAAGGCACTTTGATTACGTTCCAAGCGGTAGCCAAAGATACCGCATCGCAAATGAGTTCAGCCAGCGTGAGCGTTACCACCTCGCACGATGCCGTTCCGCCGAATGTGGCTTTGACGGTTCCACAGAATGGTTCGATTTTGAGCGTTGGGGACAGCGATCTCGCTATTATTATTGATACCTCAGCGAGCACGATCCTTTCCACCGGCAAGGATGTCGATGGCGACGGGGTACCGGATAACGTTCTTAAAGCGGAAATTGTGGCGGCGAAGCAGCTTTTGAATTTCCTCGATCCTGCAAAGACCTCTGTGTCGGTGGTGAGCTTTGCCAGCGTGGCAACACTCGAACAGACATTGACTCCGAACTACGCTTCGGCGCGGGCCGCACTGGACGCAATTTTAGCACGCGGGCCACGAGGAGGGACGAATTTTTCCGAAGCAATGCGTGTGGCCACGGATGAACTTGCCGGAAGCCGTGCGCGGCGCGGTGCATTGCCTGTGGAAATGCTGATGTCCGATGGTGCAGCGATCTTCCCTACTGCCCAAGTTGACCGGGCAAAAAATGGTACTATCGTGGTGAATTCATTTGCCGTAGGCGCGGGTGCCTCTTCAACCATCCTTGGGCAGATTTCCGATGCGACTGGAGGAATCATGACTCCGGTTCCAGATCCTGCGGACCTAGTGTTTATTTTGCCAAATCGGGTGACGTTTGGGATTACTAAAATGCCAGTGAGCGCCACCGCATCTGACAACGTGGCTGTCCGGGATGTGACTTTCGCAATTGCTTCACCTGGGAATGCCTTTTCAAACACCATCGTGGACGATGCTGATCCCTTCCAAGGATTTGTCACGCTTCCCGCAGTAAGCAACCGATTGACATTATCGGTGTCTGCAACAGCCCGTGACTACGGCAGCAACCAGACTTCTACGTCGCCTGCGACAATCACAGTTCTGCCGAACGACAGCTCTCCCTACATCGCGCCATCCTCGCCGACTTCTGCGAAAGTCGGCGACCAAGTGACGTTGGATGGGGGATTTTTTGATCCCGCCGCCTCCAGTGATGTAGTGACTTTGAATGGTCAGGCCGTCACCGTGGTTGCCGCGAATAAAATTGCGCTCACAATCCTAATCCCGAGCGGCGCTTCATCGGGCAATCTTACTGTACAGAGCGGGGGTAAGGTTTCGGCACCGCTTGCGTTCACCATTCTCAGTCCGCTCGCCGCATCGCCTCAGGTCGTCTCGGTTACTGGACACCTGTTGAATGGAGGTGCCGCACCGCTTGCTAATCGGGTTGTTCGCTTTGTTGCTGAGGATACAGGTGAAATTCAAGAAATTATTACGGACGGGCAGGGCGCGTATGCTTTCGAGATAACCAGGCCTGCACTCTCCACTTTCCATATTTCCGCTTTGGACGAAGGAAAAGCCGCGGTCATTGCTACGGCATTTGGTGCCAACAGAGGAAACAACCTGACTGTGGATATTATTGTGCCAATGGCTGTCCAGGCATTGACTCAGGTTGTCGGGTTAGATAGTGCAATATTGGGTGCCTCGGTAAGCAACAGCAGCTCCGGGATTAAACTCGCACTGAGACGAGTCAACACAAACATGACTTTACAACTTGCTGGTGCTGCGCAAGGCACTTGGCTAATTGAAGAGTCCGAGGACTTGGTAACTTGGCGGAAACTTTATGAATTTCCCGCCCAGATAAATTCCATTGAGTTCATTATCCCTAACAAGGCCATGCCTCGTTGCTTTTTTAGAGGGAAACTCTCGAACGCTCCTATTCAAATTCGTTGAGAGACGAGTTTCTGCGCAGCCGAAGCAATTCGCGTGCGGCGCTATTGCATCGGTTTTTTCAAACTCGCAGAGAATAGTAGTTAAAACTATCTTTCGAGTTTAGTTTATGGCGTAGTTGCTATAAAATACATTATAGCAACTAAGTGGTGAGGTTTGTGGTGGTGAGGAAAAGTGAATCGAAATTAACGGTCTTGCAGTCGAGCGACAGAATTTTGACGGCGCTGGAATTTCAAACCTTGGCTGACGTGCCGCCGGAATTGGAATGGCTCGCGAACGTTCAGAATCCAAATACGCGCATCGCGTGTATGCGTC
>JAYVRQ010000394.1:0-5013 GCA_043776145.1 Chthoniobacteraceae bacterium | reverse complement strand
TGCACTATTTGCGTCACGGCGTGAGCCAGGGCTGCGACCCGAATCCGTTCTTCGACACGCGCTGGTATTTGGAGAAAAATCGGGACGCGGTAGGTGCGGCGAATCCGCTCGTCCATTATCTCACGCATGGCTGGAAAGAGGGGCGCGATCCCAGCCCGCTTTTCAGCATCGCTGCTTGCTTGCGCGAAAATCCCGCGCTGTCCGGCACGGGCAGCGAGCCGCTCGTGGACTATCTCGCCCGGCGCCGTAAAAATCCCGCGACTACCGCTCCGACTGCCCGGCTCCGCGCCGAGACCGGAGCCGCCGCCACGGTTCGCGAAGTCCCCGCCGTGGTCGCGGGAGCGCGTCCGCGCATCTGCTTCATCGGCCACGCCGGGCTGCTTCATCTCGTCGGTTGGTTGAAGGCGAACACGAATCTGGATTTCCGCGTCGTGCTGCTGGGTGACGCCTCTCAGTCATCGCAGTTTTCCGAACTCGCTCCCACGCTCGTTTCCCAAAATGTCAGCGCCGCCGAAGTGCTGAACTTTTGCGATCAGCGCATCGACCTCATTTACGGCCACGCCAGCGTTCCCGAGAGCCTCGCCGCGCTGGGCATCCCGATCGTCACGGACATGCACGACTGGGAGCCGCCCGAAGTCGTTTCCGCCATTCGCTCCGCGCTCGCCGCGGCAAAACGCGACCGCTTTTCCAAAACTCCGGCCACACTCTCCGTCAGCGTCGTCGTGCCGAACTACAACTACGCGCGCTACCTCGATCAGCGGCTCGCCAGCATCGAGGCGCAGACGCATCCCATCCATGAAATCATCGTCCTCGACGACGCCTCGCAGGACGACAGCGCGGAAGTCGTGCGGCTGCGGATGCGCGCGAGCGACACGCCGATGATGTTCGTCGCGAACCCGGAAAATTCCGGCTCCGTTTCCGCGCAATGGAGCAAGGGGCTGGAACTGGCGAGCGGCGAACTCGTCTGGATCGCCGAGGCCGATGACTACTGCGAGCCCGTCTTCCTCGCGCGGCTCGCGGCGACTTTCCGCGACCCGGAAGTGGTGCTCGCCTACAGCCAGTCGCTGCCGGTCGATGCGGAGGGGAAGGTGCTCATCCAGGGTTTTGGCCGGACCTCCAAACGCGACGAGGCGCGCATGGCCACGCCGGGCCTCGTCTATACCGACACGCTCGACAGCCGCCGCTGGGAAACCGATTACGTCACGAGCGGCGACGAGGAAATCGCGCGCGCGCTTTCGCAGCAAAACACCATCCCGAATGCGAGCGCCGTCCTGCTCCGCCGCCGCGCCGCGATCGAGGCCGTCCCGGCGGCGCTCGAATTCAAAAACTGCGGGGACTGGGCCTTCTACCTCGAACTCGCGCGGCGTGGAAAAATCGCCTACATCCGCGCGAATCTAAATTATTTCCGCCGCCACGACGCCTCGACCACGGTCAATCAATCTGCGCGCCTCATCGCCGAGGGTCTCGCGATCAAACGCCGCCTGATCGACGAGGGACGGCTTTCCGGGAACCCGCTGCTGGAAAGCCTTTGCCGCAGCTTCGTGGAATACGAAGGCGAGATGCGGCACGACCCCGAGCGCGTGCCGATGGACCGGCACCCGACGTGCCTTCCCGAACTCGCCCGGCTGAAGGAAAGCCTCGACCGCGTGCTCCCCGCCGCGAAACGCCCGTCGCTCCTCGTCATCCTGCCCGACGCGGAAACCGGCGGGGGACAGACCGCCGCCATTCGTCTCGCGAACCGCCTCGCGCGGGACCACCGCGTCTTTCTCCTGAGCGCCCGCCCCGATCTCGACGATGGCAACGTGAAACAAACGATCGCGCCGGAAGTGCTGCTTTTGGAAGGGCGGCTCGATGCCCGAATCCACCGCCGTTTCGGCGGAGCGCCGCGCCCGCTCTGGGCCATCGACGCCAACCCGATGCGCGTCGCCGCCCTCGCAGGTCTGATGCGCCTGCTCGGGATCGAAGTGGTGCTCTCGAATGTCTGGTGGGCGGATCGCCTCGCGTTCGCGCTCACAGAACTGACGCCCGTGCCGTGGTTCATCCACCTGCACGGCTGCCACGAATTTTTCCTCGAGTGCCACGAAACCGATCCCGATTTCCGCACCCTCGCGCCCCAAATGATGCGGCGTGCGGCGGGCGTTTTTTACCTTCACCCGAAAAATCTTGAAGTCTTTGCAGACTTGGAAATTCCCCGCCCGCCCGTCCACCGCATTACCTGCCTCGTCCCAAATCCCGCGCCCATGTCCGCGAGCAGCGTGCCGCCTTTTCCCAAGCGGGAGGGTGACTTCGTCTTCTGCCTCTGCGCCCGCGCCCTTCCCGAAAAAGGCTGGGAGGAAGCGATCCGCGCGACGCTCGCCGTGAACCGCATGCCCGCGGCGGAACGCGGCAACCGCACCGCCCGCCTCGTGCTCATCGGCGACGGCCCGCGCCTCGCGGAAATCCTCGCCCGCCATCCCGAGCGCGAGCACCTCAGCCCACTCGGCCTTCACCCGCAGCCCGTCGATGTGATGGCCTACTGCGACGCCGCTCTGCTGCCCACGCGCTGCGTCAGCGAATCGCAGCCAAACGTCGTCGTCGAATACCTCTCCTGCGGACTCCCGGTGATCGCGACCGACCACGCCGGCATCCCCGAAATGATCGCCGACGGCGACCTGACCGCCGGCCTCCTCATCCCGCTGGGAAACGCCGACGCCATCACCGCCGCGCTCATCGAAGGCATGACGCAACTCCTGCGCGACCCCGCCCTCTGCGCCCGCCTGCGCACCGCCGCGAGAACGCTCTTCGAGCGCAACTTCGATGCGCAAGCCTGCCTCCAGCGGGTCGAGGGGAAGATTCTTTCCGCACTCGAAACCAATCGCTGATACCACTTGCCGGATTTGGCAAGCGCGTTTAGGTGACAAGCCGGTGTCGGGTTAATCAAGGGCTGTCGCGCTTGTTTTCCCTCCCGCCCCGTTGTCCGCACATGAGCAGTTTTATTTTTTCCCTACTCGTGATCGGCAGCCTCGTCCCTGTGTCGTGCTGGCTTCGCGCCCGCGGCCTTGGAGGGTGTGGAGAAACGCTCCTTCCCACGATGGACCCGACCCTTTTCCGGCGAAGTTTTTCGACGTGGTTTTGCCTTCACTCGCGCATTTATCGGCGAGCCGGGCGGCCATCGACAAGCCGTGCACTTTCCCGCCGCGCCTCCCTGCGAAGCGCGGCCTCCGTGCGCTTCGCCAGCATATCCACGTTACGTCATCTGCAATTATTGAATGAATCCTCAAAACTCCAGGAACTCGGGCCGCCGCTCAGGACGCGGCTCGCGTCGCACCTCCTCCTATCCGAAAACCGAATCCCGCCCGACTCCACAGACACCCGCCAAACTCACCTTCTGGCAGAAGCTCAAGAGCTTCTTCTCCGGCGGTGCGAAGCCGTCCACCGCTAACGGAAGCGGAAGCGCCCCCGCCCCGCGTGCGCGGGAAGAGCGCAACGGCAACGGCAACGGGCGCGGCCCATCCCGCCAGTCGCGTCCGCCCGAATCGGTGGAAGTGACCACGCCGAAACTCTACATCGGCAATCTCTCCTTCGATGCGACGGAGAGCGATTTGTCCGACCTCTTCAAAGGCGTCGGCGCAGTGCGCAACGCCGAAATCGTCACGAACAAATACAACGACAAATCCAAGGGCTTCGGCTTCGTGACGATGGCGAGCGTCGATGAGGCGAAGCGCGCCGTGCTTGAACTGCACGACAAGGATTTCCTCGGACGCAAGCTCGTCGTCAGCGGCGCGAAAGCGTCCGATCGCGAGACGGATTATCGCGGCTGAAAATTCCCACACGCCGGTATTTCGAGAAGCCCCGTCGCAAGGCGGGGCTTCTTTTTTTTGCGTGACCGTAATTTTAGAAACGCAGAGACGCAAAGGCGCAGAGGGCGCAGAGGTTTCGACTTCGGAATCCGCCTCTGCGATCTCTGCGTCTCTGCGTCCTCTGCGTTTTCAAAAAAAGCGATGCCATACACATTCCTCATCCTCGGCCCCACTGCGGTCGGCAAGTCGGACTTCGCCGCCGCCGTCGCCGCGCGGTGCGATGGTGAAATCGTGAGCGCGGATGCGTTTCAGGTTTATGCCGGGCTCGACCTTCTCACGGCGAAACCTTCCGCCGCACTGCGCGCGCGCGCGCCGCATCATCTCGTCGGTGAAATCCCGCTCACGCAAGCGTGGGATGTCGCGCAATGGCTGGTAGCGGCGCGTTTGCGGATCGCGGAAATCCACGCGCGCGGGCGGGTGGCGATCGTCGCGGGCGGGACGGGGCTTTACCTTCGCGCGCTCACGCGCGGGCTCGCCGATCTGCCGCCCGCGTCCCCCGCCTTGCGCGCCGAACTCGAGGCGCAACCGCTCGCGGAACTCCAGCGCCGCCTCGCTGAACTCGACCCCGAAGGCGCGCGCGCGATCGACCTGCAAAACCCGCGCCGCGTCGTCCGCGCCCTCGAAGTGTGCCTGCTCACGCAGCGCCCGTTTTCGAGTTTTCGCGGGCAATGGGACGCGATGCCGGACGGCTGGCGCGGCATCGTGCTCACGCGGGATCGCGACGACCTCCGCGCGCGCATCGACCGGCGGACGGAGGAAATGTTCGACGCCGGAGTGATCGAGGAAGTGCGCAACGCCGGCGCAGTCGGCCCGACCGCGAGCCAGACCCTCGGCCTGCGCGAAATCCGCGCGCTTCTCGCCGGCGAAATGACGCGCGCCGAATGCGTCGCCGCGATCCAGCAAGCCACGCGACATTACGCCAAACGGCAACTCACCTGGTTCCGCCGCGAGACGGCATTCCGAAATGTGAACCTCACGCCGATAGCCGACGCCGCAGCCCTCGCCGATGAAATCGCCCGCGAAGTGCGCGCGAACGATTGAGTCCCGCGCGATTTATTTATATCCCGGCGCGTCCGCACCATCTTCGATCACAGCCATGAAAAACATTGTCCGCCTTTCCGTCTGTCTCGCGCTCGCGCTCTGCGCGGGGTGCTCTTCTTTTCATGAAAAATGG